>DASSIO010000022.1:0-10076 GCA_035691825.1 Terriglobales bacterium
GCCTCGATGACTTCCCAGATATCAATGCCCATGCGCAGGCAAAGCATCTTCAGTTCGTTCACCAGCGCAATGTTCACGCAGCGATAGATGTTCTCCAGCAGCTTGGTCATCTCCGCGGCGGCGGGGGTGGAGACAGGAACGGTGCGGGTGAATATCGAACCATATAGAGCGGAAGACAGAGCGGAGGCCTGTGAGTCGAGTCCGCCCACCACCTTGGGGATATCGCGCCGGGCCACCGAATCATTACCTGGGTCCTCACGCTCGGGTGAGAAGGCAACGTAGAAATGGCCGCCTTCCGCGCCATTCCGGGACGCTTTCAAAGAGCTGGGGTTGCGTTCGAGAATCGGAATCAGCACTTCCTCCGTTGTGCCTGGATAGGTGGTGCTTTCTAAGATGATCAATTGGCCCGGGCGGACGTGGGGGGCGATGGCTTCAGCCGTTTTGGTGATATAGCTGAGATCGGGCTCGCGATATTCATCCAGCGGGGTGGGCACGCAGATGATGACCGCGTCCATGCGCTCCAGTTGAGAAAAATCAAAAGTGGCTTTGAAGCCCTGCTCGCGAGCTACCTGAATCTCGGCTGGTGTGATGCGGTAAATATAGGAGCCGCCCTGCTCCAGAGTTTTCACCTTATTCTGGTCAATATCGAAGCCCGTGACCGGAAAACGCTGCTCGGTGAAAAGCAGAGCCAAGGGCAAACCCACATAACCCAGACCGATGACGCCGACTTGCGCCTTGCGAGTCTCGATTTTTTGCTTCAGCGTCTCTGCCATGCCGGTCAGAGCTTGAGCGTGCGCAGACATTGGTATCCTCCGTAGACCAGCAGATGCAATCCTAGTACCAACTTCGCGACTTGTGGCTGCTGTTTCTTAACGTCACAAACTCAGACATTTCTGCACCTTCCCGCGCTTGTCCACAGATAAACATAGAGAACGGATGGGTAATTAAGCCAATGGCTAGCGCGGTGGCGAAGCCTGCATTCGGATGGCCTAGGTACCTTTCTCCGGTTACCTGAAAGTTTTTGCACATGCCGGGAAAATCGTGGCCAACCGGCCAATCTGTGTCATGACGACCTTGATGGGTGCAATAACCGAGGGCACACGCCTCCCTGCTTTCGGTGTGGAGCAAAGATTTGCACTATTTTACCGCTTTAGAAGGGGAAGGCGTGAACTTAGCTAGCCAGATAGATGAGCAGTGGGGGACAGGGTGGTGTCCAAGGTAAGATTTGGAGGGTTTGGCAGCAAGGGAAGCCTAGCTGCCCACCGGCTCTTCAGCTAGCGAGTGGAAGGGCTTGGGCCAGCACCGAGGGCAGAAGCGGACTTTTCGCGATGGAGTGAGTGCTCGATCTGGCGGATCATAGCAGCGGCGTCGAGATCCCGGCCCAGAAAGGCACAGATTTTGCGCGTTTGCTCCTCTGGCGCTGCGAGCACGGCGGGATAGTCTACGTAGAGCACGGCAAGGTTAGACTGCTGGCTCAGCCACGCCCGTATCTTCTTCAAATGCTCCTCAAAGGCAGCGACAACAGCGGCTGTGGGTGTTGACGGAACCTCCTTGCCCAGCCGTTCCAGCATGCGATTTTGCGAAGAAACCACCTCTTCCAGCGGGCGGCACATGAAAATCACCCGATACTCGAACTGCTTGGGCAAGCTGGGCAGAAGAGAGGAGATGACCTTCACCACCTTGCCGTCAGCTTGTGCGATTACGTCCTGGTTACGGCTCAGAGACTTCACCGATTCCAATTCGAAATAACCGCGAGGGTTGTTCGCATCGGCGGAACGCTGGCCATCGGTCAGCACGGGCATTCCTCCCGCCGCCATCATCTGCATCATCAGGGAAGTGCCGGAGCGCGGTATGCCGGAGACAACAGTTATCATGGATTGGAAAAATTTGTCAGGCGGCCCGCCTCACTCAACGAGAGCGCCAGGATTGAATTCAGTGGTACTAGTAGTACTAAGGGAGTTCGATTATCCTCCAAGCTTTCCTTCGCGGTCAATCAAACGAAGCGGCAACATCATAAATTGCGGAGACGCGAGGAGCCACCCACAGCGCCACTGTTACCAACCGCCGCCGGCTTCAGCCCGCCATTCTGTTCCCCAGCCACGGACAACATGGAGCGCAAGCGTTCTATCAGAAGCTGGACCGGCTGGGTAGGAACTACGGCGTCAACGTTAGCCGGCCAACGGGCATTACGGCGGTCACTGAGCAGGATAACCGGTTTTTCGGGGCTGTTGATTTTTATCCAGTCACAAAGAGTAGCCACGTGCTCCCACGGAATTTGAGGTCCGATTACGAGAGCCGCACAACCTCCTGGCACCCAGCGCAAACAGACTTCCACGACGTGTTCCGTGGTAAAAACGCTGTACCCGCGCGCTTTGAGCACGGCAGCGCGAAAGTAACGATCTTGGCCATCGAGCACGACGATCTCTGGAGAGGACATCGCTACTTCCTCGCTCTTTCCGTCCGCCAGCCCAAAGTCGAGTGTGCGCGAGTGAGATTGAGAAAGGCGTTGGACGAGCAGGGAGTATAGCATTCGCTTAGCTGCGCAACACGATGAAAATAATGTTACAGCCCCCCACTTTCTGGCTATTGACAGGAGCCGTGGTATTGGGGTGGGGCTAAGGCGAACGCTTAAACCATGAGCATGCGGGCGCCGGTGACAAGCAACAGGCAACAAAGAATGCGCTTGAGCCAGTGTCCGGGGAGAAGGGTACTGAGACGGGTTCCAAGCAGGGCGCCGGGGATGGAACCAACCAGCAGATAGCCGACCAGAAGCGGATCAATTGTGCCCAGGCGCAGGTGCAGAAGGCTGGTGAAACCGGTCAGCACGACAGCATGGACAATATCGGTACCGACAATAAGCACGGGCGAACAAGGAAACATCATCAGCAGCATCATCATGGTCACGCTGCCGGAGCCTATGGAAGTCATGCCTACCAGAAAACCAGCCAACAAGCCGATGGCGACGACGGGAGCGCGAAGTCCCTGCTGTGGAACGACCAACCCGCCCTCCGCCGGCTTTCGCTCGCCTTGAAACAGCAGCAGGCTGGGAATAACGATCAGCAACAGGCCGGTCACGACCTTCAGGAATTCATTGACGCCGGCGCCATAATGCGCGCGCAGCAGGGCCAGCAATGCCACTCCCACAATGGCGCCGGGGATACTGCCAGCCAGGAGCGAGACCACCAGAAAGCGGTTGACCGTTCCCTGCCGATAGTGCAGATATCCGGAGCCCAATTTGGTGACGGAGTTGAAGACCGCATCCGAGCCCACCGCAACCATCGCCGGTATGCCGAAACCGAAGATCAACAGAGGCAGCAAAAGTACTCCGGCGCCGATGCCGGTGAGCCCGACCAGCACCCCTACGATCAAACCTATGAAGACCTTTGCGAGAGCCAAGTGCATGGGATCAGTTGACCAAGATCGTGCCGGTGCGCGTCAAACAATTGAGACTAGGTGAATTTGCCTTTGCCGGCCAGCATAGAAGCAAGATTGGTGCCAATGGCGCAGCCAGGCAATGATTTCGGAAAAGAGTCGCGATATCGGTCAATAGCAGCCGAATCAGGCGTTAATGCTGTTTCGTGCGGGTTCGAAGAAAGCGCTGAGCAACCAAATTTCTGCGTAACAATGTGAAACTGTTTGCAACCCTGGGCGTAGCTGAAACCACCGGCCTGGCAGACCGTACGGGACTTTTCAGGACCGACCCCCAGGGAAGGTTCCTCAGGGAACAGGTCCGATGGCAGGCGCGAGTTCATACTCCCGGATTTTGTAAAGCAAGGCCTTGTAGCTGATCTTCAACTGCTCGGCTGCCTGCTTGCGATTCCAGTTAGTCTGTTGCAGAGCCCGGATAATGGCGTGCGCTTCGGCATTTTCCCGTGCCGATCGCGCCAGCGATTTCAACCCGTGGCCGCCCGTGCTCGCGGCCATCATGCCCGGCTGCCCTCCGGGGCGGCTGGAAAACCCCGCATCGGAACCCGGATGGGTGAATTCCTGGAGAACGAGGCAGCGCTTGACGAAGTTTTCCAATTCGCGAATGTTGCCGGGCCAGGAATAGTCTGTGCAGGCGTCCAGTGCGGCCTGCGAAATAGGCAAGGCAGGGCAAGCGAAACGTTCGGCCAGGGAACTCATGAAATAACGCAGGAGAAGCGCAATATCAGCCGGACGTTCCCGCAATGGGGGCAGCCGGAGAATAAAACCGCTGAGCCGATAGTAGAGATCCTCTCTCAACTGTCTGGCGGCGAGAGCCTGGCCGATGTCAACATTGGTAGCCGCAAGTACCCGCACATCCGCTTTGATGACGGATCGGCCACCGAGGCGGGAAAACTGACCGTCTTGCAGCACGTGGAGCAGTTTTGCCTGCAGAGCGGGTGGCATGTCCCCAATTTCATCCAGCAGAATCGTGCCTCGCTGGCACAGTTCGAACTTGCCCGGCTTTGTGTGAGTGGCCCCGGTGAAAGCGCCGGGCTCGTAGCCAAATAGTTCACTTTCCAGCAGGTCCTCAGGAACAGCGGCGCAGTTGACCTTCAAAAAGGGCCCACGCGCACGGGGTGAGGCCTGGTGGATGATGCGGGCAAACACTTCTTTACCGGTTCCGCTTTCACCCAGCATGAGCACGGGAATATCAACTTGCGCGATCAGTTCGGCTTGAGCGCGAAGCCTGTGCAATTCGGCAGTGGCCGTGACAAAGAACACGCCGTCGCCCACCTCTTCAATGACGTCGCCTGAGGAGCACGGCCGGCGCAAGGCGGCTGCCAACAGTGGTTGCAGCACATTGTCCAGATCAGGTTTGCGAAAGGGTTTACTGATGTAGTCGGTAGCTCCCAGGCGAATGGCTTCCACTACTTTGCGGCTGTCGGTGACGCAGGAGAGCATAACGATCCTGAGCGCGGGGTTCATCTGCCGCATCTGTTGCAGCGTCTGCAGCCCGTCCAGGCCGGGCATGAGCAGATCCAGGAGAACCACATCAGGCGCGGGGAGGAGATGAACGCGCTGCAGAGCGTCGGCGCCGCTGCCGGCCGTTTCCACGCGATGACCCTCAGCTTCCAGCAGAGCCCGCATGTAACGCTGCATGGCCGGTTCATCGTCCACGACTAACACCTGGGCGGGAGACTCACATTTCGAGGACCACATGGCCACTACTCCGGGGTTGCGGTTGAGGGGACGGTCGAAGATTGAGAGTTGAGGCAGCTTAAGGGCGTCTGGCGACGGTTGTCAATGAAAATCTCTGCCGGTAAACCGCAAAGTATTTCCTCTCGCTACAGTTGCGGGGCGGAGCTAACTGGAGTTCCAGCGGCCTGGAAACTGCCCCGGGAATGGGCCATGGCTTGCAAGCACAGGAGGCGGGGGAGTCTCTGTGCGACAGGCAGGCGGATTCAGTGGAATCACAGACGGGCTAAGCGTTGACGTGGAGGATTATTTCCAGGTCGAAGCTTTCGCCCACCGGGTGCCGCGTTCGCAATGGCAGGCCTTTCCCTCGAGGGTACGGCAAAATACCGAGCGGGTGCTTCGTCTGCTGGAACGAAGCCGCTGCCGGGCCACGTTCTTCATCCTCGGTTGGGTTGCAGAGCGGGAACCCGCCCTGGTGCGCGAAGTGGCGAGGGCCGGGCACGAAGTTGCTTGCCACAGCCACCTGCATCGGCGCGTGCACAGTCTCACGCCGGCGGAGTTCCGCGACGATGTGAAGCGGGCGCGGGACGTGATCGAAGATGCGGCCGGAGTTGCGGTTGTAGGCTTCCGTGCGCCCACTTTTTCTATCACCCGTAAATCGTTATGGGCATTGGAGATTCTGGCAGAGCTGGGTTTCACGTATGACTCCAGTATTTTCCCTGTTCGCCACGACCTTTACGGCATTCCGGACGCACCGCGCGGCATTCATCAGCGCCAGCTTCCATCCGGGAACAGCATCTGGGAATTTCCGCCCTCCACCGTGCGACTTGCCGGGCAGAACCTACCCATGGCCGGAGGAGGATACCTCCGTGTTCTGCCTATGAGCTTCACACGATGGGCAATCAGACGGATTCATCGCCGAGATCGGCAACCAGTAATGGTTTACTTCCATCCCTGGGAACTCGATCCTGGGCAACCCCGGCTGCAAGCGGGATGGCGATCACGGTTTCGCCATTACACGGGCCTGCGGGCAATGGAGAGCCGTTTGGAAGAACTTCTTGGTAATGGACGTTTTCAGCCATTACTCGGATTGCTGTCTCAGGTCCAACAGCCGGCAATGTATGCCCAAGTGGGCCATTAGGATCTTAAGAATCAGTACAGGAGATGAGCCGTGGATGAGCGTAGCGGAGATCACCTCAGTGACGACCAGCTTCGACAGATTGTTTCCACTTACTTGGACGAGGTATTGCGGTGCTATCAGGAACAACTGCAAGCTTGGCCGGAAGCTAGTCGGCGCGAGTTCGGGCGCCTGGAGCAAAAAGCTGATGAATTGTTACAAGCTATGATGAGCTCGATCGAACCAGTCGAAAGACGCCGGGCAGTCTTGCAGGTTCTAAGCCGAGCCAAACAGCATCGAGAACCCGACCTTCCCAGCTGAGAGAATCAGGCCGGATCGGCTTTACCCTTTCCCGCAGTTGCTCGAGCTCAGTTTTCGGGTGAAGTGCCGAAAACGGCTGCCTAGCTGGCATTAGCACTGGCCGCTTTCCGAAAGGCCCTGACGGCCTGATCAACCCCCTCGTGAACCTCGAGTACATCAAGCAACTTCGTGATACGCAACAGGTCTTGAAGGGCCGGACCTACGCTCGCCAACTTCATGGTAGCTCCACGCTGTCGAGCAGATGTGTACGTACTGACAAGAACACTGAGACCACTGCTGTCCATGTAGGCGACCGTTGCTAAATTCAGGACCAGACAGTCGGTCGTGAGCAAGAGCTCTTTGAGGAAGTTCTTAACGAATGACAAGTCCTCTCCATACGCCATCCGGCCGTTACAGTCCAAAACGATAATTTGGTCTACGACACGAGGCGTGATTTCGAGCATCGGACACCTTGCACTTTGGCTGCAACGGACCTCGGCATTTTATACGGGGCACCAGAAGCAGTTCAGATTCTGAACAGAAGGATCTGAGCGAGTCAACAGAAAATGGTATCTCTCGTACTCGGCCAGGTGTACAGCTCGCCCGGCCGTGCTTACTATGGCGATTTCGGACGACTGTTCAGGACAGGTCATGCGCCGATCAACGGCACAACTCAAACCATACCGATTGCCGGATTCGCGCAGCTCTTCATCGATCCAATGGACCTGGACGGGAATAACAAGAATATTGCCGCTCAGTTCATCAAGAGGGGAGCGCTCAGCCTGCGAGGAACTAGAAAAGCCAATGCCGCAGCAGCGGCGGCCGATCCTGAAAGAAAATCGCGGCGGTTCATGGCCGAGAGGGTAGCCTGAATTCCCAATGTTGTCCACGGGCCCTTGCCCGTTTCTGCGGCAGCAAATGTTCGTGGATTCAGCATCTCGGGCGCTGCTTGGAAAAATGGCCTAGGCGCGGTCTGAAGCTGTCCAAAGAACGCTGTGGTTCAAGGCAACTGCTCCTTGCAATTTGCTAGAGCGTTTTTAGTCTGAAGAGCCGGTAGAATCTCGGTTGACAGCTGCCCCGTTTTAGGTCCAGAATCAGCTTCCAACCAGCTCCCTCATCGTTCACGTCCCATACCTCCACCTCCTCAGTTAGCTGGTGCGAACCGTTTGGCGTCACATCTCGTTGTTGGCTTGGAGCGTGTGTCATGCCACTTCCCATGAGTACCCCGCAGCAGCGACTGGTCCGTCTCCTCGCGATCGGTGCCACCGATAGTGAAATCGCGCGCAAGATGGCTCTGGCTCCTGATCAACTGCAGCAGGCTCTCTCGAGCCTATGTGCCCAGTTCAATGTAGCTGACCGGCTGGAATTGATGTTGCTGATCTGGTCGACCCGTGGCGGTCAAAACGAAAATGGGGCGTTTTTGTGGCTATCCCCTGCCGGCGAGAGCCCCCAAGAAGAACTAGGGCTTGATCCGGAGGGATCCTGTCCTGGCCTGTTACGGTGGATCGGAAGCACTCGGATGGGCGGAGCGCGACAGCCCCGAAGAGGTACCGGTCGGCAGAGGTGTTGAAAAGGCTGCGGCGCACAGATACCAGTGATCCTGCCGTAGAACACGCAACACTTTTGCTCGGAATTTTCGGTGTGTCCTCACCGGTGGCTGCTGTTCCGGAAATCCCGCCGGAATTTGTAGCAATATACGACGTCCGACCAGCAACGGCATCCGCGTGGCCAGAAGGAGCCCACCGGCACCAATGTTGGTAGTCGTACCAAACTGTGTAAGCGGCGTTTTTTGTTCAGTGATGCCCTGAATGACAATTGGTATGCCGAGGGGAAGGCGCTGCCATCGGCGATGGTCTTTCATCTGGGCAACGTTCATGGGCGATTGCTGCTTGGGTGCGCTAGCGGGGACCATATTCGAGCTGGAACTCTCAATTCACTAATTGGCGTCGCGAGGCTGTTCGTGCAAATTGTCGTCCAGCGGTTCCTCCCCATCAACAACGATGTAGTTCAATGATCCCTGCTGGCCGAAAGGACACTCTTGTTTGTGCCAAGAGGCCCTCCCTCTCAGTAGCAGCGCCTGAGGTCATCTGAGTTGCAGATTTACTCTTACCACCGGACGGTCGGAGCGTCTACATCCAGAGCGCCCGCGGACAGCGCGGCTTATTAACACCTCAGTGCTATGCCCCGACTCTATGGCACGCACTAACCTCCTCATCAACAGCAAAAAATTCATCTCTACTGAAGTGGCAACCGTGCCTCGTGGTCAAAAAGCAAAAACGCAGTTGTGCTCAACCGTGGTTTAGAGCGGGGGATTAGGCAAGAGCTCGGGCTCTGTTAGGCTTAACCAATGGCCTGTACCAACAAAACTCATGTTAGAAATGCATGACCGTCCGAAGCCACTAGTCCTAGTCGTGGACGACGAACCCGGTGTCGCTAAAACGCTGGCCTCGATCCTCGAACAATCCGGCTATGTTTCAGCGGTAGCCTACACCGGCAAGGATGCTGTGGAATTGGCCTCGAGGATCACTGCTACCCTCGCCATCGTAGATGTGAACTTGCCGGATGTGGACGGGATTAAGGTCGCCGCTGAAATCTGCCGCAGATTGCCTACCTGCAAAATCCTGCTCATCACCGGCGATCTAAGCTCAGCTCCGCTTTTGGAGTGGTTAAGAACTGGCGAGCGTAGATTCGAGTTTATGGCGAAGCCGTTCGAGCCGCCTGATCTGCTCAACACCGTTGCAAAGTTGCTCGCCTGACCGTGCGAACCCGCCCGCCGTCGAACCGCACTATCAGGTGCGATTTCCTCTAAGTTGGTAATTTGCGCACTCCTCCCGCAACGGTGGCGAGATGCGGCCAGAGCACCCACAGACACTTTCTAAGACTGGGCAGCGGGCCCAATCAAGGCGGACCGGCGCAAGAGGAGACGTGCCCGAGCCATTTTTCTCCTTCGCTGTGTCCCCGTACGCAGGCATAACCAAACGAGGTGTGACCGGGGCAAGCTAAATTTGTGGGCCCGGCGCGGCGCTTATCAGAATACTTTCCACCCGTGCCGAGAGAGGGGGTCTGGCGATAGAACCAGGAGAAGAACGCCAGTTCCTGCTTCGGGTTCTGGGGACCTCAACCAATTCGAAAAGAAAGATGGAGGCCTTCTCTCTCTATTCAACTCATCGCCTTTTTCCTCTCTCCGCACATGGGCCAGCAGGATGCTTGCACAACGAATGCGCCCTTCGACGTTGCGGGTACTTGTGTGGCCTACTTGACAATAAAATTGGCGCACTGCTGATCGAAGACATTCGAGTTTCACCAGGGTAGGTTGCTGTCGTCGGCCAGTGTCCTGAAGGAAAAAGCGTCAGCACGTTGAACTGGTAGTAACCTTTGCCTCGGCGTTGGATAACAGGTTTGCCGGCACGTTAGAATCGTCATACATCTGCAGCTTGCTGGCATCCCACACCGTCGTGTCGATGGGAGGCAGCGGCACCCCGGGATTGCCGGCTATGGATTCATATACCGGACCGATGTAGTCAACCTCTGCCAGCGCGTTTGTGGTTACACGGTA
>DASSIO010000023.1:0-6693 GCA_035691825.1 Terriglobales bacterium
CACGTAGGCAATGAGATTTTGTGCTACCGCATCCGAGAGCACATTCAACCCGGGCGCGATTACGAGCTTGTAATGGCTGAGCGGCGCGGTGGGAGGAACGATGTCAACGGACTGGCTGATGGCGCGCAGGGGCGCGTAATAACTGAGGATCTCCTTTACCGGGTCGAAATTCTTGTTGTGGCGCTGCCAGTTGATGGCCCAGCGGCTGTCGTAGGAATGTAGAATCGCCACATCCGATTTGGGCGTGGTCCCAGCCAGCACTGGAGCAGCCTTTGCGAACTCGCGGCCAATTTGTTCCACTTCTGAATACAGAGGAACGGGCGTGCCATCGGGTCCAACCAGCGTGCCGTGGTACTCCTCCTGCCCATTGAGGGCGCTGCGCCATTGCCAGTAGCTCACCGTGTCCGCGCCATGCCCGACGTCGTGCCAGGCCATGGCACGCACCTCGCCTTTGTCGAGCGAAGTGTTGATGGGCGCCCAGTTGACAGAACCGGGCTGCGTTTCAATAACCCAGAAGTTCTTGCGCAAAAAGCCGCGGGTCAGGTCGTGAGCTGCGCCGTTAGAAGTGGGATTCAGGTGCCCCTCGCCAACATAGTCGTCCCAGGCGGCAAGGTCCAGGTCCTGGGTGACGGTGTAATGATCGAAGCCGTCGTACCAGCCCATGGTATTGGTGGTGATGAACTGCCGGCGATCGGCGTTGGCGCGGATGGCGTCCATCTGGTTCTTCTGGTAGCTGCGCCAGGTGTCGCTGACAAAACGCATCCAGCTCAGCAGCAGGCCGGGATTGCCGTAGGTGCTCTCGATCGGAATCTGGCTCCAGTCGGAATATGTCTGGCTCCAGTAGGCGGTGGTCCAGCGGGCGTTCAGATTGTCGAGCGTGCCGAAGCGCGCCTTCAGCCATTGCTGAAACTGCGCCCTGGTATCCGGATCGAACGAGACCTCGCCGTACTCGTTGTCAATTTGCCAGCCGAGAACGTAAGGATAGTGGCCGAAGCGCTTGGCCATGTGTTCGGCGATGTCGCGGGCAAACTCGCGATACTTGGCGTTGGCAAAATTGAACTGCTGGCGGTTGCCGTGCTCGGCGCGGTGGCCCTGCTCATCTACGCGCAGGGTATCAGGATATTTTTGCGTCAGCCAGGCGGGAGGCGCAGCCGTGGGCGTGCCCAGCATGGTGTAGATGCCATGCTTCGCCGCCGCGGCGACGGCGCGCTCCAGCCAGTCGAAATCGTACTCGCCTTCACGAGGCTCCATGCGGCTCCAGGCAAACTCTCCCACCCGCACCATGTGGATGCCGGCCTGCTGCATGAGCGCCAAGTCCGCCTCCCAACGCGACTCTGGCCACTGTTCCGGATACCATGCCGTGCCCAGCAGAATGGGCGGCGGAGGCGGAGCCTGGTTCTGCGCCATCGCCGGCGCGAACGACAACAGGACGGCTACCAGCAAGAAAGAGCAGAAATAGAATGGGGTGCGCGGCATGGTTCTCCTGTTTAACTTTTGGCGGCAGAATTGTATCAACTGCCTGGGAGAAAGCTACTTACGTTTGGGTTTGGCAAAATTGTGGTGCCGAAGAAGGGACTCGGCACCTCTCGTTGAAAGCCAACCACTTGCGCTGATTCTGAAGGCCGTTCGATACTAGCCAGATTTTTTCCCATTTGTTGATGGAAAATTTTCCGCCCATATCGGGTAGCCGATCGGGTAGCCGCTACCATAGCGCGGGTCTGCCGCGAAAGCTACCAGGGAATTACGAGCGTTCTGTCGCGCTTAGCATCGAGCCCATGCTGGCCGTACCCACTCGCTAAGGCAGCATGATGTGCCTGCCTTTACCGCTCGTTACGCGCTGCACTGAGAGGCCACAGGTGAGAAATCACAGCTGCGAGATTTCTGACGGGGCTAAAGGTCTCTCGTTATCGAAGACAGGAATGCACGTCGGGAAGGTGCTTGAGTTCAAGCAGCGGATTCGGATTGAGTGGCACTGGATCTCACAAGTACTCGCGCGTGTGAGGGCAAGAATATCGACACGACCGTTCCACTCCTGCCTTTGGCATCAGAGCTTCTTACGCTAAAAGAACCGTCATGTTTTGAAATGATGCCCTGCAGGATCCAAAGCCCAAGTCCATTCCCTTTCTCGAGTTTCGTGGTGAAGAACGGCTCGAAAATCCGCGACCGGTCCCCCCTCGAGATGCCGCATCCAGTATCGGCAATCGTCAGGCGCACACCTCTGCGGTGATCATCACGATCTTTCCAGTCGAATGACTCACGCACCGAGATACTCAAACGACCGCCGCCCGGCATGGCTTCCAGCGCATTGAGCAGCAAGTTGTCTATTACCTGACGAAGCTCGTCGGTGAAGCCAAGAAGTGCCGTGCCGTCATGAATGCTTGGTTGCAGCTCAATGCCCCCCCGCTGGAATCTGTCGCTGAAGATTTGTAGAGATTCTTTCACAATGGCGCCCAAATCCAGGTCCCGGGGAGTTGCTCCTGCCCGGTAATACGACAAGCTCTGCTTGACAATACGAGAGACGCGGGCAAGTTCGGTCGCTGCGGTAGTTGCGAAGGCGTGCGCTGACTCGTCCAAGTGGCTGTTGTTCTCCAACAGGTACAGAGCATTTGTAACCGAGGACAGAGGGTTGTTGATCTCGTGTGCAAGGGAAGCAGCAAGCTGGCCAGCCGCCGCCATTTTCTCAGACTTGCGAAGGCGCTCCTCTTGATCTCGAAACTGTTGAATATCGGTGTTCGAGCCGATCCACATTGTGATGTTGCCGTTGGCGTCGCGCATGGGCAGGGCGCGGCTGAGGTGCCAGCAATAGGCGCCATCAGCGCGGCGGAAGCGGTGCGCGAACTGAAACGGCTCGCCCGTTTCAATGGAGTGTTGCCACCTTTTGACGCTCTCGGCCGCCTCATCCGGATGCAGGAACTGCCTCCAGCCCATGCCCTTCATCTGATCGAAAGTGAGTCCCGTATACTCCACCCACTGCTGGTTGTAATAGTCCACCTCTCCGCTGGGCGTAGTAGTGAAAATCTTCTGCGGCATGGATTCAGCCATGAAGCGAAAACGCTCCCCGGCTTCGCGCAAGGCTCTCTCCGCCTGCTTGCGCTCAGTTATGTCGTAGAAGCAATTAACTGCTCCCGTGACTTTTCCCCGCTCGTCTCTCAGGGGACGAATATTCACGATGACAGTCGCTCCCGAGCCGTCGGGTCGCTGGATGAACACCTCCGCGTCATGCACCTCCGACGCTTTGCCGCTCACCACATCTGCCATGGGACAGTGCTCATGTGGCAGGAAACTGCCGTCCGGACGGAACAACTTGAATGAGCCGCAGAACCGCTCGTCGGTATCCCCCTGCACCGGTGTCCGGCCCCATAGTTCGGCAGCGCGGAGGTTAAAATCCTGGATCACACCCCACACATCGCAGGAATAAACCGCCACCGGACCTAACTCGAACAAGATGCGATAGTGTTCTTCGCTTTCGCGCAGTGCATCCTGGGTCTCGCGTAGCGCCAATGCGGTTTGCTGCAACTCCTGGTGGGCCTGGTCCTTCGCCCGTATGGCCTCTTCCAGTTTCACCACGGTGGCTTCGTATTGCCGGGTGCGGTAATTCTCTCTCAGCAGGGCGTCTCCCAGAACCTGCAATAGCTCGCCATTCAGGGTCAAACGTCGCTGAGGTACCGGCTTCTGCTCGCGGGCAACTTGCCAAAGCCGTTCAAACTTGATGCCGGCTTGGTGGGCAAGGCGATGAACTTCCGAGAGTTGAGAGAAATCCACGAAGGCATAGCCTCCGATAGCGGCCCCCACGATCTTGCCTTCAAGCACAAGAGAGGTTCCGACGACGGCCAATCCGTGAACCTCGGAGACCATCACCGCAGGCCGGCTGCCAGTTTGCGCGAGGCAGCGGCGCGCGCACTCGGCAAAAATGCCGGGATCGTATCCCTTCTCCTCGAATAACTGCAACAGGGGGGTGGGATGGACCGGGCCCAGCACTACCCGCTCGTCGGCGTCAAACAATGCGACGGAAAGGTGGGTGTCGCTCCCATACTTTTCCAGCGCTCGCAGCCAAAGATCGGAACTGAAGAGCACGTCATTCGGCGGCTTCATGTGCCTCTACTTTCCGAGTGTGGCGCTCGGGCGAACGCGACACCAGTCCGGCGTAGGCGGAGAACGGCCGCTTTGAGACCGGTAGCGCTCGCGGCAGCACGCGCATGCCCTGACCATTCAGAACTTCACATTCATGCGTGACTCTCTCCACCGGATTTGCCCGCATCTTCGCTATTGTCATGCCAAGGCGGAAGGAGTCGCCGAGCTCGACCCAGTTCAGAAGGATAATGTTGTCCACTAGTGAGCTCATGGCGAAATCGCCCATCATCGAAGCCATCCCTAACATCTCAGGGTTTTCATGGTTGTACACCGCTGCAATCTGGTTCTCTTTCATGAGAGCCACCAGGGCGTGGAAGAAATCTCGAAAGACCCTGCCCTTGGTGCCGAGGCTGGACCCGTAGGTGGACAGGCTGTCAATCACCACCCGCTTGGGCTTGAACTCCCTCACCTGATCTTCGATGTGGTGAAAATGTACATCGACCTCTATTTCCTGCGGCGGTTCATACTCCACCAGAACAAGGCCCTTCTCGATCAGCGCCTGCAGATCAATGCCGATACTGGCGGCATTGCGCACTATTTGTTCGACCTGCTCGTCGAGGCTTAACATCAAGCTGGGCTCGCCGCGTCGTGCGCCTTCTGCGATGTACTGGAGCCCCATCACACTCTTGCCCACGCCTGAGATGCCAGCCACAACGGTGGTGCTGCCAACAAAGTATCCACCGTTGATAATTTCGTCGAGACCTGGGATTCCGGATGGAAGTCGCGTGCTCGGGTCAAAGGCAGCGGCGCGGTCCCGGCTCGCCTTGCGCGGAGCCTGGACGCGGCGGTATACGTGAATGCCCCGGCCATCCACGATGCGGAAAGTGTGGCGCCCCATCTGAAAGTCCTGCCCTCGCGACTTCACAATTTCAATGGACCGGCTCACCGCGCGTTGAGCGTCCTCCATCCTGAGTCGAATTACGGTGTCGGCAATGGATTCCTCGGGCAGCGATAAGAATGGGCGCCCGCTGAGCGACGAGGCCTCGACCGCCAGAAGGGCAGTGAGGTTTTCGCGCTGCAGGCCTTCGGTGAGCACATGAAAGGCCGAACGCGACTCAGACGTGCCGTCGCTGCCGACCAGCCGGGCCATCCCATCAATGAAGATGCGCCGCGCGCCGATGCTTGCGGCTTCCTCAAGAAGCACGCTATCGGCCTGCTGCAGCTCCTGGCGCAACACGTCGCGCGTGGTGAACACAATCTTCACCCGCCCCTGCTGTTCGAGCTTTCGGAGGTCCCAGCCCAACCCCAGTGCGTCGCGCATGATCTTGTCGGGCGACACCTCGAACACGACAATGATGCCGGGCTCATTGAACTGGCTCGCGCCCCGGTACACGAATTCGACGCCCAGGGTGGTCTTGCCGGTGCCGATCGCGCCTTCCACCAGGATGATGTTGCCGCGCGGAATACCGCCGGGCAGGACCTCATCGAGGCCGGCAATGCCGGTCTTGACGAGATCAGGTTTGGGCATTAAAACCTCCGTGGTCTCGCTCAGGCCACCGCATGCAGCTTTCGCTTATCTGGTACGACGTCGAGGGCGGTTTGCGATTGTCCAGGGCCTAAGAGCTGCAGAATCTCCTGACGTCCTTGCCGGCTGGAAGCCAATTTCAGAAGCGGCGCCAGCCCTCCTCCCTGTGGACCGTTGAGCAGGAGAAGGTACATGCGCGCAGGGTGGTTGGGATTCTTGTTCCGCTCCAGAAGGCCGGCCTCGACGAAGGCATCAATCGTTGTGGCGACATGCTTCATGCTGTATCCAACAAAGGCGGCGAGTTGTTCGTTCGTCAAGAGCGCCCGGGGATGACGATGCAAAAACACGAGGAGATCGAGGGCACAGGCATCGCGAACTACCGGAGCGCAAGCAAGCAAGTGCTTGGTCTGGTCTACCCCGGGGCGGTTTGATGTAGGCTTGCCAGTCATTGCTACGACCTTAATTATATCTCTCTTCGCCCGGGCCCCATTCCCGCACCCCTGCGCCGCTGGACTCGACCCGCCGCCGAGCCCCTTGTGGTGTCCGGCGCACCGCGCCAGCAGTGGAACTTCAGCCCTCCTGAGACAGTACGCGAGGTCGAGGAATATCAACTCGAGCTGTCCAATGTCACCGTACTCGAATTGAAGATCGTGCCGAGTATGAGTGGCGGAACCGCTCGGGCCTCGCTCAAAAGTCTGCGTTTGTCTTGAGGCGTGATCTCACGGTTTTCTGATACCTTCGACGGGAGTGACACTCAAGAATAAATGCCCGGTCGCGACTTCTCGCGCCGGGCAGTTGGTTTGTGTCTTCGATTAGATAGGTCGAACGTTTTCTGCCTGGAAGCCCTTCGGCCCCTTGGTGACCTCGAACTCGACCGCCTGGCCTTCTTGCAGGCTGCGAAAGCCGCCTGCTTGGATGGCCGAAAAGTGCACGAAAACATCCTCGCCTGACTGGCGGCTGATAAAGCCGTATCCCTTGGCGTCGTTAAACCACTTCACTGTTCCTTGTTCCATTGTGTTACTCGTTTCTATTGTTTGAATTTCTGCTGAGAAGACTCGCTGCGAGTGATAGGAGGTGACGCTGATTGGCGGGACCGT
>DASSIO010000024.1:0-4725 GCA_035691825.1 Terriglobales bacterium
GCTGCTCCACAGGTGACCAATATGAGTACCCGTGTTGCCCGTGCTCTTATAAAAGCGAATGCCGCTGATTATGCCGCTGCTGTCGGATTTAAACGAAACTCCCAGCTCCGCAGCCCCGCTGGATCCACTATCTACGGTCGCCGGCACGGTGGTGCTTGGCCAGATCGTTTGCTGGGCTCCAGCCTTCGCGAGGCAAGCTAAAACCACAGCGAGGCCCAACAGGAGCCTTCCAGCGTTCCTAAACAACTTCAGTGTGGTAACATCTCTCCTACCCCAGCCGAAATAACCCATCCCCATGCCATCCTCCCGACTTGGTACTTGCGTATTCGGCGGTGCGGGATCGCTTGGGTTGGGTTTGGGAGCGACCGGTCTACAGTGGTCACAGCCTGCTGAATGCTCTTGCTATCTTCAGTTCGGCCTGATCTGCGATATTTCGATTGGACTTTCTAAACTCCGCCTGCCCTCCGGACAGTAACCCGGCCGTGTTTGGGACAGTATCGGCAGGGAAATGATTCTCCGGTCGGACCTTCTGCCAGGTTAACGTCTCCCTTCGTCTTACAGGTTGCTCTTGTCCCCGAAGAGCAAGCACTGGCCTTATAGTCAGCAATCCGAGAATTCGGGGAAAGAGGTGGATTCAAGCTCAGCATCTGTTCCAGCGCCAATCCATTGGGACGGCCTTTGGAAACTTGATCGACAGAAGACACATAGAACACGCCTCCTTCGAAATCGAGGAACGCCTTCGTTTGTTGATCGAGGGCGTCCGCGAGTACGCGATCTTTCAACTGGATCCGCAAGGCCACATCGTTAGCTGGAATGCCGGAGCGGAGCGCATGAAGGGTTACTCCTCAGATGAAATCCTTGGAACGCACTTTTCCGTGTTTTACGATCTCGACGATGGGCAGAGCGGCAGGCCGGAACACAACTTGGCCGAAGCGGCGGAGAAAGGTGAGTGTAAGGAAGAAGGCTGGCGAGTCCGCAAGGACGGTTCTCGTTTTTGGGCCAGCGTCCTCATTACCGCGCTGCGAGATCCTGACGGGAGGCTACGCGGTTTCCTAAAAATCACACGGGATATGACCGAGCGCAGGACGAGAGAGGAGATTCTGAAGGAGGCCAAGGAACAGTTGGAGGTTCATGTGCAACAGCGAGCTGCCGCCCTGGTGCAAATGAACCTGGAACTTCGCCAAGAGATTGGAGAGCGCAAACGGGCGGAAGGAGAGCTCAGGAAGTCGCTCGAGCAACTGCGCGCACTGGCTGCACGCCTGCAGTCTGTTCGCGAAGAGGAACGCGCACTGATGGCGCGGGAAATGCACGACGAGCTTGGACAGGCCTGCACAGCCATCAAGATGGACCTCGCGTCGATTGGCCGCAAAGCAACCAAGCGGCAAACTCAACTGCGGGACAAGGTCGATTCCGCCATCCAATTGGTGGACAAAATGATCTTTACCGTTCGGAGAATCGCCTCCGAGCTTCGTCCAAGAACCTTGGACGATTTGGGTTTGACCGCCGCGTTGGAATGGCAGGCGCAGGAGTTTGAAAGTCGCACGGGGATTCGCTGCGCGCTAGCTTTGCCAGAGGAGGAGCTCACCCTTGACCCCGAGCGCTCGACAGCAATTTTCCGCATTTTTCAGGAATCGCTGACCAATGTAGGGCGACATTCCCGGGCCACTCGCGTCGAAGCACACTTGGAAAAGCTGCAAAATCAGCTGGTATTTCTTGTTCGTGACAATGGCGTCGGATTCGATATCGCGCAAACCAGGACGCGGAAGTCATTGGGTTTGGTGGGAATGCAAGAGCGGGCCCTTTTGCTAAATGGGGAGCTTACGATTGAGTCAGTCCCTGGCTCCGGAACCACGGTGAAGTTTCAAATTCCTCTTTCACCCGCGACATTTCCAGACAAACAAGAACAATGAAAATTCTTATCGCTGATGACCATGCGGTCGTTCGCAGAGGTCTTCGAGACACCCTAGCGGAAGCCTATTCCCGGGCCACCTTTGGAGAAGCCAAGACGGCCCAGGAAACCCTTGAAAGCGTTGTCCGGCAAAACTGGGATTTGGTCATTCTCGACATCAGCATGCCGGGAAAAAGCGGACTTGACATCCTGGACGACTTGCATCGTTTGCGCCCAAAGCTGCCGATTCTTCTACTGAGTATGCATCCCGAAGGTCAGTTTGCCCGTCGAGCGCTCAAGTCCGGTGCAGCAGGCTATTTAACCAAAGAAAGCGTGCCGGAGGAGCTCAAAGAGGCAGTACGGCGGGTACAGGCCGGGGGCCGCTACGTCAGCGCCACTTTGGCTGAGAAGCTGGCCTTTGACTTGCGCGGCGATGCCGATCTCCCGGTTCACGAACTTCTCTCGGACCGCGAGTTTCAAGTCCTTCGGATGCTTGCCTCGGGCAAAACGGTCAAGCAGATAGCCGATGAGATCTCTCTAAGCGTAAAGACAGTGAGCACCTACCGCGCGCGCATTCTATTGAAGACCAGATTGAAAACGACGGCAGAATTGATTCGCTATGCCCTTCAAGCCGGGCTGGTGGACTAGCGGCGGCTAACCCAGTGTAGAGGCGCGACCGTCCGTGGTTCTTGGTTTTCTCAACTTTTGCGTGTCTCTATGTGGGACTAATACAGTCGCTCCTACTTCATTTTGTCCTACGCAGAATTCCTGTTTCCACCTGATGTTTTATTCGGCGGATTTGTCATTCTCTTTATATGGGTGAACGCTCCTCGAAGAAAGGGAAGAAGATGAGAGTCTTTATCGCCGATGATTCCACGGTCGTTGTGCAACGTCTGGCGGACCTGCTGCAAGAGGTACCGGGTGCGCAACTCGTGGGGCAAGCTCGGGATGTGCCGGAAGCGGTGCATGGCATTCAAAAAATGAAGCCGGATGCCGTTATTCTTGATTTGCAAATGCCCGGAGGCACTGGACTCGATGTTCTCCGAGCGATTCGAACGGACTACCCACATCTTCCAGTTCTAATCTGCACGAACTATCCCTACCCTCGGTATCGCGAGGAATGTCTGACTGCCGGGGCGAATTTCTTTCTGGACAAGTCAGCGGAGTTTGGAAAGATCCCCACCATCCTGAGGAAGCTTATCGAAAAAAGAGGTTAAAGTCCCTACCTCCCTGCGCTAAACCGGTTCTTCTCGCTTCTTTCAATCGCCTCACAAACGGACGCAAGTTGCCCGCGCATGCTGTGAACAAGAATTTGGCCGAGCGATCAGTCGCTGGACCAGTTCACAGACACTCCCAGGAACCGCATCCCTATCCCGTAGCGCCCCTCTGCTAACTTTTGGCAGTAAATCACTTGCGCCACAGTCCCATGGTCTCTTACGAGCGGGCGTATCATAAAGCGCGTGTTCCTTTCCATCGGGTGTTTTGTTAAGACCCGTATCCCCAGCGAGCTGACGTTTTCCGTGGAAACACGTTCAGTTTCGAGCGGGTGTTCGAGCGCAGAGATCTCGACGGGAACCGCTTGCGAGATCCTCTTCTCTATCCTTCCAGACCTCACGGGCATGTGAAAAATGACCTTCCGGGCTAGGCTTGTTCCTCTTGCGCTGCGCGAGTCGGCGGAGAGGTTTTCGTCAACCTTAGTTCCCTTTCCGAGGAACGGCCGGTTTCGCAGCATGAAAAGTTTCGCGGAGCGGCGATGGACTTGAAATTCATTTGAGACCATTTCTGCCGGTACATAGCCAGGTCTGCCTGAGCCAGCAATTCCGCAATGGAAGCCAGGTTTCCATGGTCGAATCGTGCCAAACCCACACTGAGAAAAATACTAGGGCCTGCTTCCCTTGCGTTTGCTGTGCGCAAATATCTTTGGAGTCGTGCACTAATGGCCGACTCGCTGTGACCGGAAGCCTCAATAGCCAGAACTGCGAATTCGTCCCCTCCTAGACGCGCGACAATGTCCGAATCTCGGAACGTCTTCTTCAATATTTCTCCGGTGCGCTTCAGCACCCGATCGCCTTCCGCATGTCCGAGCGAATCGTTGATAGCCTTCAGCCCATCCACGTCGATGAAAAATAGCAGCATCCCGCGGCCGGACCGGCGACCGAGCTGTAATTGACGTTGGGCCAGAACATGAAAGCCTCGGCGATTATGGAGACCCGTCAATTCGTCCTTGAGCGCCAGGTTCTCCAGTTCCGTTTGCAACATGTATTGCGTTGCTGCGCAGTGAACTACACGCATTAGCAGTTCGCCACCCCGCAGACCGTTGGCGCTCGACCCCCCTTGGGCCTGCCGTGCTGAATTTACGTCTCGTAGCAGCCTCGCAAGTTGCCGGCGAGCTTCGGCAAGTAACTCTTGAAAGCCCATATTCACGGGTTCTTTTTCTCTTCCAGGAACGCGGCAAACGGCTCCCGCACCAGGCGATAGAGCAGGAAGCGCGTTCTTGATGCGCAAGATCGAGGCGACAGTCAGGCCGTTAGCTTTCTTCAAATCCTCTTGGCGTTTTCGTGAGACGTCCGAAGAATTCATCCCTAACCCTTTTCCCTAGCGCTCCGACGGGCCCCGGCGATTGCGACACCTCACCTCCAAATTCGAGGTAAAGTTCAATCCTCTCCACGACCCGGCCAATCGAACCACGGGTACTGAGTGGGAGCTATGGCCAACGCAGCCCCCTCTCCCTAGGTGACAATAGCGCGCGCTCCACCTATAACAATCCGGTGAATCACCTATTTCGGCTGGGTCAAATTCGGTAGGGGGGTACCAGGGAGGGCCTGCCTCTTACCGGT
>DASSIO010000025.1:0-3269 GCA_035691825.1 Terriglobales bacterium
TAGCCTCACTCAAATACTTGAGCGCTTTCGATACGGGCATGCGATTTTGATAGTCTTGGAGAACCTCAGCTGGATAGCTCTCTCCCCTCAGTGAACACCCAAAAGCGGCCATACATAAACACCTGAAAAGCGGCCATACTTTCAGAAGAAACGTCCAGGACATTGACAGCGGCGGGAGGGTAAGTAGCCTCTCGCAACATGGCGAATGTCTTGAAGGACGAGAAGAAACAGCAAATCATAGCGTTGGGACGACTGGGATGGTCTCTGCGAAAGATCCAGAAGGCCACGCGAGTACGTCGCGAGACCATCAGCGCCTATCTGCGAGGCGCGGGTGTGGAAATATGGCCGCCGGGAAGATGGAAACGCGAAGGTAAGGCAAAACCGGCCATACAGGTGATCACCGGGTCGGAGGCTGCAAAACCGGCCATTCCAGAGCCTGGCGGTCTCCCCAACTTCAAGCTCAACCCCAACCCCAACCCCGAAAACCTTTCCACGAAGGGAAAAGCAACCGCAACTTCAAAACCGGCCATAGCGGTGATCACCGGCTTTGGCGTGGGGTTGAGCGGCCAGGAACCAGAAAACTCGAAGGCCGTGGGTTCGGCGAGCAGCTGTGAACCCTACCGGGAAATCATCGAGCTGGGTCTGAGTCGAGATCGCAATGCCATGGCCATCTGGCAGGATCTGGTCTCCGACTACGGATTCCAGGGCGGCTATCAAAGCGTTCGGCGCTTCGCTTATAAATTGCGCGGAGCCCAAGTGCCACAAGCGCGGGCGGTGATCCTCACCGCTCCAGGAGAAGAGGGTCAAGTCGATTATGGCAGCGGGCCGATGGTACGCGAAGCGAAAAGCGGCAAGTATCGACGCACCCGTTTGTTCGTGCTCATGCTGGGCTACAGCCGCAAAGCAGTACGGCTGCTGACGTTCCGATCCAGTACGCGCATCTGGGCCGAGCTCCACGAGAAGGCCTTTCGTCGATTAGGCGGAGCTCCGCGCACCCTGGTGCTGGACAATCTCCGCGAAGGCGTACTCGTTCCCGACATCTACGACGCCACACTCAATCCCCTCTATCGCGACGTGCTCGCTCATTACGGTGCGGTCGCCCTGCCCTGCCGGATCCAGGATCCAGATCGAAAAGGCAAAGTGGAGTCGGCCGTGGGACACGCCAAGAAAACCCCTCTCCAAGGACAACGCTTCGAAAGTCTGGAACAAGCGCAAGCCTATCTGGATCGCTGGGAAACGAACTGGGCGGATACGCGCATCCACGGCACCACCAAACGGCAAGTGGCGACCATGTTCGCGGAAGAAAAGCCCACCCTGCTCCCGCTGCCGGTCGAACCGTTCCGCTATTACCAGTACGGCGAACGGGTGGTGCATCTGGATGGCTGTGTCGAAGTCGAAGCCGCCTATTACGGTCTACCGCCAGGCTGGATTGGACGCGGAGTGAAAGTCCAATGGGATGAACTGTGCGTTCGTATCCTCGATCCCAAAACCGGACTCCTGCTGCGAGAACATATACGTCAGAAGCGGGGCTGGTACCGCATTCAGCCCGCAGACCACCCGCAGCAAACTCCCTTCCGTGTGGTGCAGTTGCTCGGCCGCGCCGGCCGAGTGGGTACCCACGTGGGTACCCTCTGCAACCTTATCTATAGCCAGCAAGGCGAAGTGGGCGTGCGCCGTATCCTGGGCGTTCTCGCGCTGGCCAAAAAGTACGGCACCGCGGTCGTCGATGAAGCTTGTGCTGCCGCTCTCGAGATGGGTGTACACGAATATCGTTTCGTGCGTCGCTATCTGGAGCGTTGTCCGCAAGCCCCGCTCAGTTTGCGCCAGGTCGATCCCTTGATCCGCGAGCTGGTGCACTACCGTGATCTGATCCAAATCAAAACCAAGGAGCAAAGGGAATGAACCTCATCGAGTTGAATCGTGCTTTACGGCAACTGCGGCTGGGTGGAATCGCAGCCGTGCTCGAGATGCGTCTGCACCAGGCGCAGGTCGAATCCATGGCCCCCATCGACCTGATCTCCTGCCTGGTCGCGGACGAACTCACTCGTCGTGGCGACCGTTTGCTGGAACGCCGGCGCAAGCAAGCTCAGTTTCGCGATCCGCAAAAAAACCTCGATAACTTCGACTTCACTTTCAATCCCAAGATGAACCGCAGTCTGGTCTTCGATCTGGCCACCGCTGCCTTCATCGCCCGTCACGAAGACTCGTTGTTGGTCGGTCCACCCGGCAGCGGGAAGAGTCATCTTGCCCAGGCCATTGGACAAGCCGCCATTCAACAGGGCTATCGTGTGCTCTACCGCGAGACCCATACCTTGCTCGAGGAACTCACCGAAGCCTCGATCGACGGTACGCGCAAACAGCACATCGAGTCTCTGGTTACAGTGCCTTTGCTGATCATCGATGACTTGGGCATGCGGAAGTTATCCCTCACCGCCGCCGAGGAGCTCCTGGAGATCATCATGCGACGCTATGAGCGCGCTAGCACAATGATCACCTCGAACCGACCGGTGGATGACTGGGGGAAGCTGCTGGGCGACAGCGCAGCCGTGACCGCCATGCTCGATCGCCTGCTGCATCATGGCCACGTACTGAAATGCGGCCCACGCAGTTGGCGCACAAAATCAGGCTTGCCTCCGCAGCAGGCGGCAGGATAGAACAACCTATGTCTCGGACGGCTTCCAAAGTATGGCCGGTTTTGAACTGATCATGTATGGCCGCTTTTCAGGTGATCACTGAGGATTGTGACTCATCTGCCGGGAAAGCACCGCTCGATGCTGGTAGTTGACCGTATCACTTGGGTCGCCATTTTGCTCTGTAGATCTAAGCAGAAGGGTGGACGCTTCTTTTGTCCCTAGACGGAGCCTTTGGAAGCCTTAAGGCTACCCGGGGGGTGGGGTGCACTCTTCTCCGGTTGGAGACTCACGAAGTCCCTCCGAAGTTCCCTTACATTCTCATGATGTTTCCCTCGTTCACCGGCACCGTTCGCCCCCGCGTAATTCACCGTTTCTCACCGTTCCAACGGCTGGGGGTACAGGCACATTGCCCAAGCAAGGGCGAAGCAATCTTCCAGTTTGTTCCAAAATTCAAATTCACGGGATGACAAATCGGAGTGAGGAATTGTGTGTGCGAAGTATGGATGTCCGACCGACGTGTTGGCGTAATGCATAAAGATTTCGGTGGAGCTATGGTGGAGCTATAAGGAATGCGGACCCATTAACGGCGTCTCTACACCGCGCAAACTTTAAGCCGTGTACTGCCACAGGCAAATC
>DASSIO010000026.1:0-11197 GCA_035691825.1 Terriglobales bacterium
CACGCCAGGTCCCCCTTCACGCAGGATGAAATCACACTCACGCGTTGCAATTCTTTCTGGCTCAATGCAAATGTCCCCTGTCTCATAGGGTGACATTTTCACGTAGCCGTTAAGGGGTGACAGAATTATGGAGCTAAGACATTGCGCTGCCTTTCTCCTCCGCGCGCGAGCGTTCTTCAGGTAGAGTAGTCTTTCACGCGCAATCGCCCGATGACCGTCTTCTCTGCGAATATTCGAAATACTTGGCGCCGCCTATCGCGGATTGACCTCTTCGCGATTGTACTAATGCTCGCAGGGGCGGTCTCCGCCGTTTTGGACTTAAGCGGAAACCTAGTCGGCTTTCTGAGGTTTCTTGCAGTCCTCGCAACTGTCTACCTCCTGGTTCGTCTTGCCGGCTGGTGGCGAACCCGGCTGCTTTGGAGCCTGCGAAACCGGCTAATAGTCGCGTATCTCTTCATCGCCGTCGTCCCCATTCTGCTCATCGTTTCCCTGGTAGGTCTGGCGGGCCAGATCCTCTATTCGCAACTTGGAGCCTACCTGCTTTATGGGGACATTCAGCGGCGCATTGCCATGATGGCCGACATTACGGACCACATTGCCGCGGCCCATCGTAGCCTTCCCAAAGGAGTATCGGAGGAAGAATCGGAGAGTGTGCTGGCCGCCCAGTCACACATGGTTCATGACCAGGAGCTTCCCAGCCTAAGCATCACGTTCACAAACGATTTGAGCTTTCTGAGAAAAGTGGCGGGCGCGGGAAAGAACTCCTTTGCAGGAATTGTGGAGGAAGGCGAGACTCTCTACCTCACCAGCATCCGGGCGATGCAGGAGCAGCAGGGCCTTCGCGTAGTCACTCTGCGGTTGCGGGTTACACCGGAATTCCTAGCCACTATCGCGCCGGACCTGGGAGCGATTCAATTGAATCTGACGAGGCGGTTCGAAGGTGGAGCACGTCAGGGAATTCTCTACAATTCGGGCAATTTTCAATATGAGACGATCAAAGGAATTCTAGCCCGAAACAGGACGCTCTACCCAGCGTCTTACTGGCTTGATCCGGCCATTACGGGGCTCTCGCGGCTGGATGCGGTATACCTGGGCGCGGGCGGTATGGTCGATTCGCACCGGCCCGTCCTGGTTACCTTCAATGCCAGACCATCGCACTTGAATTCACGGATTTTTTCTTCGCTCGGTGAACTGAGCGATTCCTACAAAATCCTCTTTATCGTCATAGGCGTCGTCTTTCTCCTGATTGAAGTCGCGGCGCTGATTACCGGGATCGTGATGACTCGCCGGATTACGAAGGCGGTGAGCGATCTGTATCACGCGACTCAGTATGTGAAAACCGGCGACTGGACGCATCGCGTTCGTATTGAGCGCAGAGACCAGTTGGGAGTGCTCGGCGAATCCTTCAACGACATGACGGGATCCATCAGCGGGTTGCTGGAGGAGTCGAAGAAACGGCAGCGCCTTGAAAACGAAATTTCCATCGCCAGTGAAGTGCAGAACCAGCTCTTTCCGCAGCAGGTCCCCAACGTAGGAGGAGTCGAGCTCGAGGCGATTTGCAAAGCGGCACGGACGGTAAGCGGAGACTACTACGACTTCATCCAACTCAGCCCAACCCACGTCGCAATCGCTCTGGCGGATATTTCAGGGAAAGGAATCTCAGCAGCGCTATTGATGGCCAGTCTTCAGGCGGCGCTGCGCAGCCAACTCTTGGCCCCCGGCAGCGAAATGATGAGCACGGCGGAACTGGTGGGGCGTCTGAATATGCACCTGGTGAGGAATACGGGCGACGACAGGTTTGCCACGTTCTTTATTGCGGTCTACGACAGCGCCAGCCGCACGTTGCGGTATACCAACGCGGGCCATCTGCCGGGATTCCTGATTTCGAATGGCAGCTCCAAACACCTGGACCAGGGTGGAATGGTTCTGGGAGTGGTGGAGGATTATGTTTATGAAGAAGGTTCGTTAGTAGTTCCGCCAAACTCACTGCTTGTCGAATACAGCGACGGATTGGTTGAACCAGAAAACGTATATGGCGAAGAATTTGGGATACGCCGCTTGCAGGAAGCAGCGATTCGAGTTCAGAGTTCGGCTCCCCGCTTCGTGGGCGAATCATTGATGATGGCTGCGGAAGAATGGGCGGGTACGCCCGAGCAGGCCGACGACATGACTGTCGTCGTCGCGCGACTTCGTTAGCTGGCCCCGTAGTGCGCTTAGCGCCGCTGGGCTATACTGGCAGGCTTTCTATCCAAAGTTGCCAAGGAGAAGAATGACGCTTGTTAATCGCGTGGCCCTGATCACTGGAGGAAGCAGAGGAATCGGGAGGGGCATCGCCATCCGCCTGGCGCAGGAAGGCGCTCGAATCGCGATCTCCTATCGTTCGAACAAAATGGCGGCCCAACAGGCGCTGCGCCAATTGCAGGCCAGCGGTGCGGATTGCGTGGCCGTGGAAACGGATGTCACCGATGCAGCCCGCGCCGAACAATTGGTCAATACGGTGGCGGACCGCTTCGGACGGATCGATATTCTCGTGAATAACGTGGGAGGATTTCGTTGGGGAACAGTGGCGGAATCGTCGCTGGAAGATTGGCAGAGCATTTTTGCCTCGAATCTCTCCACGGTTTTGTACGTCAGCCGTGCCGTCTTGCCGCACATGAGACGCGGACGCTGGGGCCGCATCGTCAATCTCGGGGCAGTAGGCGCTGAGAGGGCGTTTGGCCAGGCCAAGATTTCGGCCTACGCGGCAGCAAAAGCTGCAGTAGTGGCGCTGTCGCGCTCCCTCGCTTTGGAAGAAGCGAAAAACGGCATCACCGTGAATGTTGTGAATCCCTCCAGCATCGACGAGAAAGAGCTGACATTGAACGAAGCGCGCCGCATGCGGGACGCCAGGTTTCCAATCGGCCGTCCGCCAACGGTGGATGATGTGGCCGCTTCCGTGGCGTTCTTTGCCTCCGACGAAGCTGAGTACGTGACCGGCCAAGTCCTAAACGTCAGCGGTGGATGGATGCTCTAAGCTCCCAGTGACTCTTTTCAAATGAAAGCCCTGACTGCAGCCGAGATGCGTGAGGTCGACCGCCTAACGACCGCACGGTTTGGCATACCGAGCCAGAAATTAATGGAAACCGCCGGGCGACGCGCCGCCGATGCCGTTTGGCGCGTGGTCGCGGGCCGCGAAAATGTGCGAGTGTGCGTGCTTTGCGGCAAAGGGAACAATGGAGGCGATGGATTTGTGGCGGCGCGCCACTTGAAGTCCTCGAAACTTGAAGTAAGCGTGATACTTTTCGGCAATCCAAATGACGTACGCGGCGATGCAGAGGCAAATCTGGCCAAATGGTTGGACGGAGGAAACAAATCCGAAATTATCCTGGAAGAGGCAGACTGGGAAAGGATTTGGCCGAGTGTTCGAAGTTCGAACGTCATTGTGGACGCCATGCTCGGAACGGGTTTGCGGGGCGGCGCGTCCGGCGTGATCGCTCGCGCGATAGCGGACATCAACCAGTATTCACAAAACGGTACGTCAGCCTGGCCAGCGCTGATCCTTTCCGTGGATACTCCCTCCGGCTTGCCATCAGATGGGGAACCAGCCGCCGGTCCCGTGCTATTTGCTCATCGAACTGTTACGTTCACAGCGCCAAAAGTGGGCCAATTGATTTCTCCAAGCGCGTCGGCATGCGGTGCTCTGCAAATCGTCGGCATCGGTTCACCTGCGGCGCTGGTCGAGGAATCAGGAAAACAAACTTTGCGATGGGTTGGTCCTGACGAATTCGCAACGCTGCCGCTGGTCCGAGCGTCCGATTCACACAAGGGCACCTTCGGGCACGTTTTGTTGGTAGCAGGCTCGAGAGGAAAATCCGGAGCCGCGATTCTGGCTGGATATGCGTCGTTAAGGACCGGGGCAGGACTGACAACTATTGCGTGCCCGGAGACTGCTCAGCCGATGATAGCAGCGGCACATCCCGAATATATGACCGAGCCCTTGGCGGCAACGAAATCCGGCGCTTTGGGAACGCGGTGCCTGCTTGACGGCACCTTCCACGAATTGGAGGAAGGAAAGAGCGTGCTGGCGATCGGCCCCGGGCTTGGAACGCACAAACAAACTCAAGAATTGGTTCGCACCCTCGTGGCGCAGACGGATTTGCCGGTGGTGTTGGACGCGGACGGGTTAAACGCGTTCAGCGGCCAAAGCGCGCTTCTGAAGAAACGCGCGACGAAGTTTTTGTGCGTCACGCCACATCCGGGTGAGATGGCCCGGTTGCTAGGTATTTCTACGAAACTGGTTCAGGCTGATCGACTCGCCGCGGCCACGCGGGCGGCCAAGGGTTGGAATGCTCATGTAGTTCTCAAGGGATCTCATACCATCCTGGCGGCGCCTGACGGACGCACTTGGGTTAACACAACCGGGGGCCCTGGGCTGGCCAAGGGCGGAAGTGGGGACGTTTTGACAGGCGTCCTGGCGGCACTTACGGCGCAGTTCGGAACTGACGACTGGCTACGCGTGCTCGCACTGGGAGTGTATTTACACGGAGTTTCTTCAAACGCGCTGGAGTGGGAAATGGAGCCGTCAGGGATTCTTGCGGAGGAGGTTGCGAACGGAATTCCCGGCGCCCGGGTGAATTTGCTGCGGGAGATTCAGTACGGTGGCTGAAGAGATCATCACAAATTCCGCGGAAGAAACGGCCAAATGGGGACGGGAATTTGCGAAGCGGTTGACTCCACCGGTTATAGTTTTGCTGACGGGGGACCTGGGGAGCGGAAAAACTACGCTGACCAAGGGAATCGTCGCGGGTCTTGGAGCGGCTCGCGAAGAGGAAGTGACGAGTCCTACTTTCACGCTCGTCCACGTCTACGGAGCTCCGCCACGTGTGTACCATGCAGATTTATACCGCATCGAGAACTTCCATGATTTTGAGACACTTGGCCTGGAAGACTTGT
Organism: Terriglobales bacterium; assembly: GCA_035691825.1. Classification (GTDB taxonomy): domain Bacteria; phylum Acidobacteriota; class Terriglobia; order Terriglobales; family Acidobacteriaceae; genus Gp1-AA122. Next base: position 4,933 of record DASSIO010000026.1, read on the forward strand.
TTGCGAAGCCGGCCATCGTAATTTTGGAATGGTCGGAACGTTTCCCGTTGAAATCGCCGTGGCCTCAGATAAGAGTGAACCTGGAGCACCGCGGAGGAGACTCCCGGCGACTCTCCGTCCAGTAACCTTCGTGTTTCTGGTATCTTGCAGCCCAGTCCTTACTATCTCGTTACCAAAACGGGGAGTTCTGTTGCGGTGGATGCCCTGCACTGCTACGTTTGTTGAAGCCCCTTCTGGTGGAGTGCATGGCCGACGAGATTCTTACCCTTGGCGTTGCAGAAGCGGCCCGGATCGAACTTAAGAGCTACAGCGTCACGATCCCCATGGGATCGCTGTCCATCGGGGTGGACAATATCCATCACGATGTGTTTCTTAGCCCGAAGTTTGTCCAGGCGGCGCGCGACTATTTGTTCGACCTGATTCGCCAGAACACCAGCGCAACACATCTTTCCGGCATCGAACTGCGAACCGTCAAGAGCCTGGACAATAGCGCGTTTCGCAAACTAATCAGCGAGCTTCTCCAAAGCGCTCTTACACAGGCGAAGTACTACAAGAATATCGAAATCGATCTGGTTTTCCGTCTCGGCCTGTTGAAATTTCTCACTCAGGAACTTACCAATCAGTTCGCCAACCTCATTCTGGAAGGGAAGGAATGGGTTCGGCAACGCGGAGAATACTTCGAGCGCAGCCAGCAGGCGCACGTCATTAAAGCGCGGCTGTCAGAGTTGCAATCAGCCAGGCGGCGGGTGATTCGCGGGGTCGGGCAGCAAGTCGCTCAGATGCTTGTGGATATCGAGGAAAATGTCATCGCCAAGACTCGCCGTGCGCTATTCGGCGAGGATTTCGCGCCGCTGTACGAGCTGCTGAAGAACCGGATCATCTTTTTGGATGGCGGAAAGGACGACGTCTACTTCCTGGAGCATTACGTCTTGCTTGGTAACTACGCGCGCGACCCGGACCGCTTCGAGGCCATGGACGTTCTCTTTCAGGAATTCCTTTGCGAAGCGGGACTTACCATTGGCCAGGACCCCGCGTTCACCGAGGCGAATCAGGCACACAATGAACTGCTCGAGCAGGCCGCGGCCATGCGAGCGGAGATTGTAAGCCTGGAAGAACAGAGGGAAAACACGCGCAAGCGGCTGGAGCGGGGTGAACGCTTCCTAAATAAATTTCTGGCCTCGACCGATCCTTCGAATTTGAAAGCCTCCCTGAACGACATCGAGATGCGGCTAAGACATCAGGAAGTAAAACTCGAGGAGATGGGCCCGCAGATCGATGCGGCGAAGCAGAAACTTGATTTTTTTAACAAGGACTATAAAGGGCGTCTTGGGGATTATTTAAACGATCCGGAGAACGCCAAGCGGCTCTTTGATGCCTCGTATGGCGGTCCGAATCCTGGCGAACAGACTCGCCTGCTCGCGCAACTCGTCGACCGCCTGGAACAGCAAGATGTCCTTTATCATGTGTTAGCGAGCTACGAAATACGCCCGATTGCCAAGGACTACTGCCCGCCGGTGCACTTGCAGCAACTCCGGAAAGCTGTGGTTTCCAAGGAGGAATTGAAGCAAGTCGAACAGGTGCTGAAACATGTTCCCGCCAAACAGCTATCGTTGAAGCCGATCGAGGAGCTCGCGCGAAAGATCCGTCGTTACTCAAGAGAAGAAATGCAGAGTCTGGTGCTTCGCTTTGCCACCGATTTTCTGAGATTGCGCCGCGACCTTCGCGATGCAGAGCACCTAACGACCTGCATGGAGCGAATTCATCTCGTCACCACGGAACAGGCGAGGGAACTTTCCCGGCTGAACAACCGCCTGTATGAGTGCGTCCTTCAGGAGGAAACCAAGGGCCAGCAGGATCAGGTTGTCTCTCACGTGATTATCAAGGCGGACGTGCGGGGCTCGACGAGGATGACGCAAGACTTGCTGTCGCGAGGTTTGAGTCCGGCTTCGCACTTCAGCTTGAACCTTCACGAACCGGTGAAAAAGCTCCTGGACCGTTTTGGAGCGAAAAAGGTCTTTATTGAAGGCGACGCCGTTATTCTGGCTATATTTGAAACGGAGTCCACGCGGACATATGTGCGGGCTGTGGCCAAGGCTTGCATTCTCTCGCGCCAGATTCTTGCTGTCTGCAATTCCTATAATGATCGCGCGGCAGACACCGACCTCCCAGCGCTCGAGCTTGGCGTCGGTGTCGCGTTTCAAGGGTCCGCGCCCACTTACTGGACGGATGGAGATTCGAAAATTATGATCTCCAAGGCCTTGAACCTCTCCGACCGTCTCTCCGGATGCGCAAAACTCGCCAAGCGCATGCTTTCCGGACAGAAGACTCATTTCTGCGTGTACCAATTCCTGACGGCGATGGAAGGCGCGTCAGCAGAGGAGCTGGACGAATTCCTCGTGCGCTTCAACATGAACGGTATCGAATTGAACGAAGAGGGGTTTCAAAAACTCTCGGAGGAAATATCGCTGGATTCTGTGGAAACGAAACTGGAAATGCCCTGGGGCAAAGAAACAGTCACACTGCATTACGGCGAAGTTCCCATGGGAGAAACAGTGGAATTGCTGGTCCTTCGAAAGGGCCTCGCCCGCGAACTTCTTCCTGACGGCAAAATCGGCGCCGCGTCTCTCCATCCCTACTACGAAGTGTGCACGAGTCCGAAGCTGTATGATCTGGTTGCCGCTTTGATTCGCACGAAGGCGGCCGCCGCGGCGATTGAAACAGCACGCGTGTGACCCTTATACTCTCAACGGAGGCGAAAGGGGTCCGGTGATCTTCCCGGCCTTCAAAGCCGGCGATTCGGTCCTTCGCGGGTCGAATGGTGGGTTCGACTCCCACACGCTTCCGCCAACCTGCTCGGACAAATTCAAAAAGCGCAATGCGTAATGTTATTCGAGGTCGCGTCTTTTGCCATAGCGGAAGGCGAGCGCTATTCCCAGTGTCATGAAACCGAGCGGCGGAACTAACAAAATGACCACACCCTTGCTGATAGCACGTTGGCCTTCCTTGGAGGTAGCCTTGGCAGTGCTGTAACACATTGAGCAGGCCTGGCTGAAAAGCGGCGCCGCCGAAAGCAATACAGCTGCGACGAGCAGGGAAATACGAAGTTTCATTTCACTCCCAGCGACAAAATGCGAAGCGCGTCCGGGAAAAAAATCATCATCAACGCCAAGCATACCAGAAGAGAGGCCATCGTGAGCCACCTCATGCGTGAAACTTCGAACTTCATGTGCATGAAATAGCCGATGATGAGCCCTGCCTTGACGAGGGACAGGCCCATCAAGATGGTCAGCATGCGAACAGGCTGCATGTTCTGGTAGGTCAGGTACACCTCGATCGCCGTGATGACCAGGAGAGCGCCCCAGACCCAGAAAAATTGCGCCTTTCCATGGTGCCGCTGTTCTTCGGCGACCCGCAGAGCTATCGCTATTTGATCGGCTTCCATGATTGAGTGCTCCTAAAGAATCTTGGCAGACATCAAATACACCAGCGGGAAAATGAACATCCATACGAGGTCGACGAAGTGCCAATAAAGTCCGGCCACTTCAACATCCGAGGAATCGTAAACCTTGGGCTTCAGCCACAGGACTATGGAGCAAACAATCGCGGCCAGCAGGAGCACGTGCGCTCCATAGTGGAACGGGCTATAAGAAGGGGTTCCCAGCCAGGCAGCCAGCCAGAGTGCCAGCAGAATCGGAATGAAATACCGGCGTAACGCGACGATGCCGAGATAAACGACACCGAGTGTGACGTGAAGCATGTGCAGCCCCGTGAGTCCGAAGAACGTAGCAGGGAACTGCGGCACATTTTTGACGACGTTGGCATACTCGCCCGCGGACTCCGCCCCAGGCGGATTGGGAAAAACTGGAAGCGTGAGGCCCTCGCGGATGAGTTTTCCCCATTCCGCGCCGTGCAGGAGAACGAACCCGATACCGCACGCCATGGTAGCAAGCAGCCAAAGGCGCTGCCTCGATTGGTTGTGCTCGGCGGAAGCGCGCACCGCCAACACCATGGTGAGCGAACTCGTGAGGAGGAACGCCGTCATGATCGTGGCGTTGACGATGCTGGCGGAGTGGAACGGCGTCGGCCAATTCGGCGTTGAGATGCGGCCGTAGCTGTAGGCGTAGAGGATGGCGCCGAATGTCAGCGAGTCTGACATGAGAAACAGCCACATCCCGATCTTCTTGGAGTACGTCCCAAAGAGCGACGGTTCGTAAACCGCGGTCGCGTCGTGCGGCAGCGTCGCTTCAGACATTCGCTTGGCCTCCTTGTTCGTGCGGTGGTTGTCGGTTCCGACTCCCCGCCTGATTAGTGCACGAACTCCAGCAAACACAAAATGTAAACCCACAAGAAAGTCATGAAGTGCCAATACCAGGCAGTCACGTCTACAACAACCGCTCGAGAATCAGCAGGCCGGCGCAAAAGGGACGCGAAGCCGGCGGCGAGCAACGCCAAAATGCCGCCAAATAAGTGAATTCCGTGCGTCCCGGTCAAGAGATAGAAGAATGAGCTGCTGGGGCTGGTGGCTACAAACACGCCGCGTGCCGCCAATTCGCGCCACACCAGCCATTGTCCCGCCAGGAAAGTAAGACCGAGGATGGACGTCAAGGCCAGCCACGGCATCCCTTGAGCAGCCGTGCGGCTCGTGACATGAGCACAGATCTGTCCTGTGGCAACTGCTTCCCGCGCGGCTTGTCGGCGGGCGAATTCCATGGTCAAGGTGCTGACCAGCAGAACCAGCGTATTCACAAGCAGAAAGCTGGGCAATTGCAGCGGCAACCAATCATGTACAAGAGTGCCGGAGTTTGGATCCAGAGTTGGCAAGCCCTTGCGCACAACGTAGGCACTGGAATAAGAGACGAAGATCATCACGATGCCGCTTAACGCGACAATGATCCCCAGCCGAGCACGCCGTAAGCGCGCAGCGAAATCAAGCACGCCTTGATCCGGGCGATCGTGCCCGGACAAGAGGACTCCCGCTGTGTTCACAGACGCCGATGTGGTCATGAAAGCCATGAGGTGCCTAGTGTTTCTTCGGGATAGGAGGATCCGTCTGCATCACGAAATCGCGCGGCTCGCCAGGCACGCTGTATTCGTACGGACCATTGTTCACCAAAGGCATGCGCCCGCCGAAATTGTCATGTGGCGGAGGCGTTGACGTAGTCCACTCCAGCGTCGTTGCCTCCCACGGATTATCGCCAGCTTCCTTGCCAAACTTCATGCTCCAGAAAAGATTGAACAGAAATATAAGTTGGCCGCCGATGGTCACGAACGCAGCATAGGTCATGAATGTCTGCAACCCAATCAGGGGGTGGAGATAATTCAGCTCTGTGAGCTGCGAGTAGCGGCGCAGATGCCCCGCCATGCCAAGATAGTGCATGGGCATGAAGATGGCGTAGGTTCCGATCAACGTTATGAAGAAATGCCAGCGCGCCATGCTCTCATTCATCATGCGGCCAAACATCTTAGGGAACCAGTAATACGTCGCGGCGAAGATTCCGAAGATTGATGCCACGCCCATGATCAGGTGGAAATGGCCGATGACGAAATACGTGTCGTGCAATTGAATATCCAGCACAGGCTGAGCCAGGAAGGGCCCGCTGATCCCTCCGGAAACGAATAGGGAAACAAAGCCGAGCGCGAACAACATCGGAGAGGTAAATCGAAGCTTGCCTCGCCATATCGTTCCGAGCCAATTAAACGTTTTGATGGCCGAGGGAACGCCAATGGCCATGGTCATCACGGAAAAAGCGAAAGCCGTATAAGGGCTCATTCCGCTCATGAACATGTGATGGCCCCAAACCATGAAGCCCAAGAAGCCGATCGAGAGCATGGCGTAGACCATGGCTTTGTAGCCAAAAATTGGCTTGCGTGAGAATACCGAGAGCAACTGCGAGCAAAGCCCCATCGCGGGCAGGATGGCAATGTAAACTTCGGGATGCCCGAAGAACCAGAACAAGTGCTGCCAAAGGAGCGGTGAACCTCCTTTATGCCCTGCAAGCTGGCCATTGATGGTCACCAGCGGCACGAAGAAACTGGTGCCAGCATTGCGATCCAGAAGCAACAAAATGCCCGCGGACAAGAGCACACCGAACGCCAGTAAGCCCAGAATTGCAGTGATGAACCAAGCCCAGCATGTCAGAGGCATGCGCATCATGGTCATGCCCTTGGCGCGCATATCCAGCGTCGTGGTGATGAAGTTCAGGGCACTCATCAAAGCGCCGATGCAAAAGAGTGCGATGCTGATAACCCATAAGTCAGCGCCAAG
>DASSIO010000027.1:0-44877 GCA_035691825.1 Terriglobales bacterium
GGGCGCAGTTAGCGCGATCCGGCAAAAAGGTTATGCAGTTCCTTAGCGAAGGCCGTTATGTGGCGAACTTGATAGATGGGAAATGACTCTCTACGGTTTACCCAAAGGGAATGTAGTGCTCCCCGCTAATTTAGACAGTCAGGGCCTCGTTTTTTAGGTGAACTGCAAACCCCAAGAAGGCCTCGTGCGGAGTGCGATTTCCGACTCCGTGGTGAGGCCGGTCGTGATTGTACTCCTCGATCCAACGGGCGATTGAGGTTCGTGCTTCTTCCAAGGTCCGATACTCTGCGGTCCAGACTTCTTCTTCCTTTAAGCTGCGATGGAACCGTTCGATGTAGCTGTTTCCCTCCGGGTGATGATACGCCGTCCTGCGGTGCGTGATCCCGAGCCGTCCCAGCGTTTCCATAAAGCGCGAGGAAGTGAACTGCGTACCGTTGTCGGTCGTTAGCGTCACGTTCGCTCCACGGCTGCCCGAGGGCAGCCGTTCGAGCACGGCTTGTTCGACCGCGACTAGGGCATCTTCGGTTCGGCAACGATGCGAGAGATTCCAGCCCACGATTTCCCGGGTGCAGCAGTCGATCACGCAGACCAGGTAAGCCCATCCCACGGCAGGGCCTGCCCAGATCTTCGTCATGTCCGACTGCCAGATCTGATTTGGTTCGCTTGTTTCCACACGGCCCCACTCTTTCTTCCGTCGTGCCCGCAGTCGGCGCGAGCGCACCAGCAACCCACGCTCCCGCATCACGCGTAGCACCCGCTTGCGATTCACGTGTACACCTTTCTTCCGCTGCAGCCACCATGCCACTCGTCGATAGCCGTACGCCAACTTCTCCCCGCACGCCACTACGATCTGCTCATCGTAGGTGCGATCCGCCCGGCTGCCTCTCGGCTTTTTCCGGTAGTACAAGCTCGATCGGCTGATGGCTAACGTCGCTGCCACCAGCGTCGCTGTATAGCCTTGTGCCACCATCTCTCGTGCTTGGGAATGAACCGCACCGCAGCTCACTCCCCCACGACGTTTTTTAGAATTTCGATCTCCAGCGATTTCCGCCCCAACGTTCGTTCCAACTGCCGGATGCGATGGTCCTTCTCGGTTTCGGCGGCGGCAGCGCTTCTCCCCCCAAAGCGCTGCCTTTGCTCCTTCCTCCGCTTCATCCCTCCAGCGATATAGCAGGGACGGTGAGATGCCATGCTTTCGGCAAGTCTCCGAAGCGTTCCCGCTCTTCATTGCTTCCTGCACGATCTGCCACTTCTCTTCGGGGGATCGATCTACGCGTGGTCTCCTGCCCATGTTGCCTCCTGTTTGGAGGCCCTGATTCTACCTAGATGAGGTGTCCAGTTTTAGCGGGGAGCACTACAATGATTTTGCAATCGTCCTACGCGCAGCAGTCGCCACAGCCGCCAACGGAAACGATTAAAACGGCCGCAAGTCATACGCCCGAGCAACAAGAAGTCATCAACCTCTCCAACATGAAATGGGATTGGATGGCAGACAAGAAGGTCGATTCCTTGGAGACATTATTTGATGACAGAGCCATGTTCACTCACATGGGGGGAACATGGGGAAAAACCCAGGAACTAGCGACCATTAAGAGCGGCGGCATCTGGTATAAGAAGGCGGTAGTTTACGCAGTTGATGATCGCATATTTGGCAACACAGCCATCCTGCTAGAGGACATTGATTTGCAGGCAGTAGTCGGTGAGCACGAAGTCACCAACCCTTTTATGGTGACTGAGGTGTATGTCAGGGAAAACGGCAAGTGGAAGCTCGCCCAACTCACGTTCTCGCATCTGCTTAGACCAGTCAAAATGAATAAGAATAATAATTAGCCAGACAGGTAGAGAGCCGGGAGTTTTACAAAGGTCGGCGCTCTTGTATAGCAGGGATTCTGGCTCCGAGGAACGTTAGGTCAAAAGCCTAGCAGGGAAAATCAAATGAAGAAGCGCTCGCTCGGGAAAAGCGGACCCGAAGTCTCGGCACTCGGATTCGGCTGCATGGGATTATCGTCGGCCTACGGTCCGCCGGCGCCGCGTCAAGACGGCGTGAAGATTATTCGAACAGCGTTCGAGCAAGGCGTGACCCTCTTCGACACGGCAGAGGCATATGGCCCGTTCGCAAACGAAGAACTTGTAGGTGAAGCGGTCGCACCATTTCGTGATCAAGTGGTGATCGCGACAAAATTCGGGTTTGATATTGATTCGAAAACCGGACAGCGAAGCGGCGGGCTGAATAGCCGTCCGGGGCACATCCGGGAAGTCGTCGAAGCAATGCTGAAACGCCTGAAGGCCGGCACAATCGACCTTCTGTACCAGCATCGGGTTGACCCTGCGGTCGCCATCGAGGACGTTGCGGGCACTGTGAAGGAACTCATCGCAGCAGGAAAGGTCAAGCACTTCGGACTTTCCGAGGCAGGAGCGCAAACCATACGCCGTGCACATAGCGTGCAGCGCGTCACCGCTGTTCAGAGTGAATATTCGCTGTGGACCAGAGACGTCGAGCAGAACGAAGTGCTCCGGACGTGCGAGGAGCTTGGCATTGGTTTTGTTCCATTTAGTCCGCTCGGCGCAGGCTTCCTTACGGGCAAGATCGACACAAATACTACCTTCCATGCGACTGATTTCCGCAACATCTCGCCGCGCTTCACCCCTGAAGCACGCGCGGCGAACGAGGCCGTCGTTGATCTGCTGAGGATAATCGCGGACCGGAAGAGTGGAACTCCGGCACAGGTTGCTCTTGCATGGCTGCTTGCACAGAAGCCGTGGATCGTTCCGATTCCCGGTACGACGAAAATCCACCGCCTCGAAGAGAACCTCGGCGCTGTGAACATACAGCTCTCTGCCGATGACCTACGCGACATCGACGCCGCGGCGGCGAAGATCGAAGTGCAGGGGGCACGACTGCCTGCGGCTGTGCTGAAGATGACAGAGCAGTGACGCTATCCGGAACCAGCCGGGTCGCTCAGGGGCCTCGGCCTCTGCTTTTTCAACCCACAATCCAGCCCACAATTACCGTAGCCTTGTGTGACCTGTGCAGCGCTTGACATTCCCCGCGTGCATGTAAGTTGTCGTAATACCATTTCCCGCCGCGCTGTCACTGCAGAGGTCGCGAATACGAGTCTCGTCGTCCACGCCATATTCCAAACAATTTACAGTCAGGTCGCTGCTTCCTAGAAGGTTATCGCACCGGAAATCTGCAAGGTGTATCCCTGGTAGGTAGACCTGCACGCGAACTCATGAAAATACTTGAAGCCAAGACTCGCCTTGCGTCCCGGAAATATTGCGTTGGCCCCGACGCCAAAACTGTTGACCTTGTAATGTGCTGCTGCCTGTTCCGGTGTGATCGCGGGGCCACGCTTGTCTGTGGTCTGCCACTGGCCGTACCCAACTAACCCAAGCTGGAGGCGCAGATTTCCTTGCAGCTGAAACGCTTGAGTTAGCGAATAGTCGAGGTTGAGGGTTTGGCCTGGGCGAACCATGGTCCCTTGCTGGGTGCCATGAAATTCGTACATTTCGAATGCGGATAGAGCGGTCGCTCTGTTCTCAGTGAGATAAAAAGTTTGTCCGCTCGAAAGCACGGAAGTCCAATAACCGGAACCTACGTTATTGGTGCCGCCTGCCTCGAATTTTCCTGTGGGCGCCAGGAATCCGTAAATTGCCCGGATATCTGTACGCCTCTTCCTCCACCCTAGAATCACAGGTTGATAGAAGGAGTCCGCAAATCCGCCCCCGGCGCTAAGCGTGCCCGCAAGGTTTGAAGTGAGCGAATTGTTGGCGACCGGAAGCGTTGCAGAAGCGGAGAGGACTGCTCCACCCAAGAACCCGATCTTCCGTTGGCTTACCCAAACGAAGCTGTTCAGGTCCATCATGATGGAGTTCTGGCCGGTGGCAATCACGTTTCCCGCGGAATCTCTATTTTCATCACGAGAGAAGAACACAAAAAGGTTTGAGTAGGTAACTCCAGCTTCGGGAGTTACTCCGGAATTGGTCGCGTTCATGCCGACTGGGTAGACACCTCGGACCTGGGCGCGAGTGGCGGTGACAAAGAGCGTGGCGCCTACAATCGCGCTACCCAGACAGAACAAACGAACTAAGAGATCCGATTTCATCAGGAATCACAAGTGAGTTCTTGAGCAAGAGCGCAAAACTGCGATTTTGGCGGTGCTCTTCTAGACTTCCTGCACCGCTCCCCGAGAACCCAGCGCCCGTGCCAGCGGCATTAAAATCAGCAGCCCGACGACGGCAACCACGACCACCATGACCAGCACGGTAGGGTCAGCGAAATTCTTGCCGCCAACCACAAGCGCAGCGGCGATGTTCCGCTGTGCGGTACCGAGGGCGAGGACGCCCTTTGTCCCGAAGGCCGGACCGCCTAGAAGCCATCCGGTTGCCACGCCGACAAAAAGGAACAGAATGCTGGCCAAAATTCCCCGCGTGCCGAACAGGCTGATTACGTTTTGGATCTTGGTCACCAGGAGCAACACAATCAGCAAGACCAGACTGACACTGGAGATACGGTTGAGCGGTGCCCGAAACCGGTCCGCAACAGGGCTTAACCGGGCTTTCACCAAGAGGCCTACGCCGAGTGGCAATAGCATGAGAAGAACGAGTGAGCGCGCGATACTTGTGGGATCAACGGAAACACCTTCAAGAAGCAACGGCAGAACGACCGGCATATAGCCCACCGTCAAAACCATGAGTAAGACCATCAAGCCCACCGCAAAGGCAAGATTGCTCTTGGCAACACCAGCCAGCTTAGGCAGAAACGGCGCGCCGGCTGCAGTGCCCAGCAATAGCAGAGCGATCCCAAGGGGTTCGTCCAGCCTGAGCAGCCTGGCTATCAAGATTGCACCCAGCGGCATGAGAACAAAGTTTGCCAGCAGTGCGAGAGTAACCAGTCTGCCGTTGCGAAGAGGGGCCACAATCTGACCGAGGGTGAGGCTCACGCCGACGGCCAGCATGCTTGAAACCACAAAGGCCAACATCGCCACCGGGACTGCCTTACTGAGGAATTCCATTTGCCCTTCTTAATGCAATTCGAGGCCGGATCAGGCGGCGGTCTGCGTTTTCTTCGCCCGCATTCCAGTGCCGAGTGGCATAGACGCGAAGTTCTTCCAGAACGTCTCCAACGATTCCACGCCACCAAACAGGGTGGTGAAGATCGTGGAATCGGCGAGAAGGATGTGTCCCGCGCGTTGTCCATTGGGAGGCATCCAGATACACGAATTAAATTCCGTATTTCCCGCAGCAGTAAAAGGATGCGGCCTCTCAAGATCAATCGGCTGGCGCGTAAGCACGTGCACTGATCTAGTATCATCGGCGGTCAGGGCATAATGCGGCAGGTGAGGATGAAAATTGAAAGTGGTCACTCCGTTGAGCAACCCGAGCTTGTCCAAGTCTTTGATGATCGTGAGTGGAGCGATTTGTTTTGTGCCTTTGACGACCGCAGGACGAAGTCCGTATTGATTCAGGACCGGCACTCCCAGGCCCTTCATCATCGAACGTGTGTATTGCCCGAACCGCTGTTGGCGTGGAACGAGCGCATCACCGTGATGCGTGTATTCCAACTGCCGCTGTTGCAAGTCTTCGGTGAATCCCACGTCGTGATGAGGGCCCAGCAACAGACAGGTCCCGTCGCGTTTCAGCCACTCGCGGATCGCCTCAATTTCGCTGGAGGTTGCCTCTTGCTCTGAAACCAGATGGTCGAGACCAAACACCATCAGCGTGTCCGTGTCACTCAGGATGCGATCATCTATCGGAAGCTTGTAACCCGCCTGATCAATTCGTTGGAACACCGCAACCGAGTGACCGGTGACTTCTCCAGCTACTTTCTGAAAGGCGAGCGTGGAACGGTGGAACAATTCCAATGTCCCGGCAATCCCCTGCAAGAAATGCTTCTCGTCCCATTCCAGGCCCTCATAGGCCGGCCAGGCCACTCTGCGCACTTCCGTCATGGTTGAGAAGCGGTTGTCGAGCTCGGTGACATCCCGGTTGGACTCCCACGGGTAACTCCAGGTCCAGTAGATGGAAATTCGTCGTTGGCCTGTGTACTTTCGGGCCGCATGATTCTGGTTGTATGTCCTTGGCGGTTGGAGCTCCGTGCTCATGACAGCCTACCTTTCTCTATTTTCTCGTAGTCAAAATCCGCTCAATGACCATCGCCCAAGGACACCAGGTATCGGAGTGCGCGGATGCCAGGCAGAAAGAAGTAAGCCCCGCCGCGTATCGTGGTGAAAGCCGGCAGGCCAGTGATCTTTTTTCGAATGGGCCGTTTGGGGATGCTTAGGTCAAATGTGCCGTCCTGAGTCCCGAAGATGGGATCGCGCTCGTTCCCCAGCTCATGAAAATTCGGATCATTCGCCCACACATTCATCGCAAACTCAAACTGACGAACCAGACTTGCGCAACCGACAAACGCCGCGATTCCTCGTTCGATTCCATCTTCCGGCGCGCCCTCTGGTAATGGAGGACCATACGTCCCTCCGCGCCGGATCATCTTTCGCCGGTTCATATTTACGGCGGTATCGCGGGGATTCATCCGGCGAATATGAGATCCGAGAGGGCAGCCATACCCGTGGGGATCCATTTGCCCGAAGTTGAAATCATTGGTTCGCTGGGGGTCCGCACCGAGCTTGGGATCATCCTTATCCGGCGCGAGGACAAGCGGAGCGCCGCTTCGCCAACGTCCCATGAGCTTCGCCGCTAACAATTCCTGCTGCTCTGGTGTTTCGCCATTTTCCCGGAGAAAATTTCGAAATGCGCCCACATGCTCTTCCATCCTCAAATACGCGACGTAGCTGCCGTTACGAGAAAGAATCGCGGGCTGAGGCATTCCCGCGGCGGGACCGTCTTCATCCGGGTACCCGAGAAAGAATTCACCCGGCTTAATCGGCGGCCCAGAGCCTGGCGTCGGCTCCACTCCAGTGCCCTCGATAACTGGCTGCGAGAGCCGGTCGCGGTATCCAAAATGTTCGTGTGCGTAGTCGAATGGCGGAATGCCCTCCAGATCGAGGGAGGAGAGAAGTTCGATTCCCCCGCATTCAGCTATATAGCGCTTGTGCTCGTTCCGGCACCGCTCGCGTTCCGCGACATCGCGGGCGAACAGAATGGCAATGGCATGCAGGTTCGGGCTTGCCAAGCCCCCCAGCCAGTGGTCCGGATGGTTGGCGCCCGTGGTCCCGAGAATATTTGCTCGCGCGGCCATTCCTTGACGGAACTCCTCGGGAAATGTGGCCAGCGAGGCTTCATCCACTCCGAGTGCTTGCAAGCCGTTTGACGTGAACCCAATGGTCACCCACCTGGAGTCAACCAGGTTCGGCCCCACTGCCTTTGCGGTGCCCACCTTGTCGATAAGGCCCATCAGCCATGCCCGCCCGCATTTTGCGCTCCGGAACGTCAAAAATTCGTACCGCGCCGCGCGAGCCGGTGGCCGCGACATCAAGAAATGTTGAATGTCTTCCAGCTCAAGGGCGCCGTGCTCGCTTCGCCCAGCCGGCGATTGTTGCAGAGTGGCCACAGAATTCTCCCGTCGCTACTGCATGAGATCGAGCATGCCCGCAAAAGCCGCCTTGAGTTTCAGCGCCTTCTTGACCTCATCGGCCGTCACAAACGGGTATTCTCCATATTCCAAGAAGCTCGGACACTGGTGATCGCGGAAAAATTTGATGACTCCCTGCAGGTTTGTCTTCCAGTCCTCCGGCCATCCTTCAAGGTTTACAAATACGGTCGTAATGCCGGTTTTGACGAAAAGCGCGACCGCGTCTTCGAGGTATTTGTCAAAATCGGTATCGAAGATCCCTTGATACATGAAGTGCAATCCCGATCCGACATCAAACAAGACCCATCGGAGATAGTGCAATTTTAGCGGTGCAAGCACAGTCGGATCATTTTTGACGGCCTCTTCAATACTCTTCCCGTAGTCGCGAACGGCTTGCTCTCTCCCAGGTTTGATCTTTGCGACAACTGAAAAGCCATGGCACGCGGGAGTCTTCGGAAAAATGGGGCCGTAGCGTCCCTGTTCCCGCGTGAAGTATCCCTCCTTCGGGATTGCCATCGCTGCGGGTTTCGTCCAATCGCTCTCTTTAGGTCTAGCGTGTGCCGGTGTGGCCATGAAAGTCTCCTTGGAGGTGCTGCGTCCTCGATTCTGTTCCTGTCGCCACGGAGCCCATAGGCGAGGGGCTCTCCCGAACCGGGCGTTTCCTCCGGTTTCCTCGTGGCGGTCCTTTGCAGTGCTCTATTGTCTTTAGTGGATGGTGCGAAGGATTCCCACTGTTACTTCTGACAGCGTTCGGATTTCGCTTGGGATTCCGCGCGATGGTCCGCCTGGATCGGCTACTAATGAATTGGGTGGCTCTGCAATCCATTCCTTTCGAGCCGAGCGTGACTCTCTCCCCTTTGGGTAGTGGGACAGCAACGGGCAGGCCTTTTTCTGCGAGCACCTGAAGAAGCGACGGCCCGGCAAGCCAAAAAAGAGGATCGTGCCATTTCCAAATGACACAGAAAAAGGAAACCTCGCAATCACGCGAAAATCATGGGTGCTTCTGCAGGGATGCAGAGGGAGCAACTTTCGGATCTGTGGTCACTATCCCTTTTGACAGGTGCCATCTACAGCTGCTTCGAATAGAAAATGGCACGAAGGGTAGCACAAGGCCAAAGCCGGTTGCTTGACAGGGACAATATCAAGCGACTCAGTAAGCTAGCAGAGTTCGTTATGGTCTTCCCGAACAAGAAACATCTCATTTCCGTGGCGGTTCTCTTCTGCACGGCGTCCCTTCCGAATGGAGTGTTCGCGCAGTGGCCAGCACCTAGACCCGATCCCCCGACAGGGCCAAATGCGGGCGCATCATTGCTAGGGACCAGCATAGACATCGAGGTGCGTGGAACGGATGGCGCGCCAATCGAGGTGCTAGCAGTCGTTCGTTTGCTCGCCATAACGGGACAAATCCTCCGGCAGGGAGTAACAGTAGGAGGCCATACCCAATTCAGTGGAGTTGCCGCAAGCAGCTACACCATTCAAGTTGCTGCTCCCGGTTACGAGAGTGTTGCACGAGAAATTCACGGCCACTCTTCGGGAGTGTCGAGGGTAATCATCGACATGCACCCAGCGTCGGATGGACTCACGATCGCGAGCCCCTCCCAGATACTCCTAGCCCCGAAAGCCCAGAAGGAGTTGGGCAAAGCTCTAGAAGCGCTCCGCGCCAACAAACCGGAGCAAGCGCGAACGCACCTAGAGGAGGCTTATCGCAAGGCACCGAATCACCCAGGGGTGAATTATCTTTACGGCGTTTATTTCCTGCAGATGAAGGATCAAGAGAAGGCTAAGACCTACTGGTCAAAAACTCTGGAATTTGATCACAACAATATTCCTGCGCTGCTTTCCATGAGCGAAGCGTTGATGCAGGAACAGAGATTTCCGGAAGCTGAAACGTACGCAAAGCGGGCCGTTGAAGCTGGCCCGAACTCGTGGCGCGCGCATGCGATACTCGCGAACGTTTTTCTGAAAGAAGGTCAATCCGAGAACGCAGTCAAGGAAGCCGATCACACGCTGAGACTCGGACACGGGCAAGCCGCCAGCATTCAACCGCTGCTGGCTCAGGCTTTGTCAGAGGCGGGTGACAAAGAACGCGCCGAAAAAGTCCTGGAAGAGTACGTTCGGGACCATCCGGACGATGCTGCGGTGCGCAAGCAGTTCGCGAGCATGCGGCCTACGCAGGCAGTGAATTCCAAGCGCGAGGAAGAGACTTCCATAGAATTCGCGCCTGCGAAAACAACCATGTTGGC
This sequence comes from Terriglobales bacterium, assembly GCA_035691825.1. Taxonomy (GTDB): domain Bacteria; phylum Acidobacteriota; class Terriglobia; order Terriglobales; family Acidobacteriaceae; genus Gp1-AA122. The sequence continues at coordinate 9,778 of DASSIO010000027.1, forward strand.
AATCGCGCTGCCGCTGCCTTCGAACTGGCTGCCTCCCGACGTGGACGAAAACGTGCCCGCCGTGGAACCAGGGGTTGAATGCGCGTTGGACGAAGTGCTTCAGAACGCCGCTAAGCGAGTCGACGAGTTCATCAAGAATGTGGACCGTTTTGCGGCCAGCGAGTCTCTGTGGCACGAAGCCATCAATAAGTGGGGGTATCCAGACTTTCCGGAAACCCGCCAATTCGACTATTTGGTGAGCATAGAGCAATACAGGCCGGGTTACTTCGATGTGGTCGAGTACAGGCGCAACAAAGATTCCTTCGCGCAATTCCCGGGTGGCGTGGAAACACGCGGGCTGCCATCGATGGCCCTTATTTTTGAGCCGCACAATGCCGGTAACTTTGCAATGAGTTGCGAAGGTTTGGGCCAATGGAATGGAACACCCGCCTGGCAAGTCCACTTTCGCCAAAGGCCGGACAAGCCAAACACCACAAGGGGATATCGCGTCGGCGAAAATGGCCCAGTTTATCCGGTAGCGTTGCGAGGGCGCGCATGGATAACTGCCGGCAGCTATCAGATTGTGCGTGTTGAAACAGATTTGGTTGCACCGATGCCTGAAATTCGCCTTCTTGTCGATCACACAATCGTGGATTATGGCCCCGTCAAATTCAAAAACCGAGACGTGGAAATGTGGCTGCCACAGAGTGCAGAAGTGTATTCCGATTGGAGAGGAAAGCGGATGCACCGGCGCCACAGCTTCAGCAACTACGTGCTGTTCTCCGTGGATGAGAAGGAACGCATCTCAGAGCCCAAAACGGAAACGAAAGGCCATATGAACGATTGACGTCCCATGGCTCTGCTCCCATAAGTCAGATCAATCTCGTCGTTGTGGTTGGATTCAACGGGCCAGTAGTTGGGAAAGCGCTTTTTTATGGGCTCTTTTTGAATTACGAGAGGCAATTTGACGTTTGCTGCGCACACCAACAACGATCCATCCCTCGCAGCGCGAACGCAAATGGGCTGTCGGCTCGCCAATATCACTCGTTCCTGCAAATGAAATACCTGCTGTTCCGCAATTCCAATCGATAGTTCACTTTACGAGAGTCAGGCGCTGTCAGTACTGACAGTTCCCCACTCGGGCTGTAGAGACAAAGATGACGCATGGCGCCTACTAGAAGCCGCGAAGAAACCCACGACCGACAAACGGCGAGTGATCAATGCGAAAAACTCTTAAGGGAGGAGTTATTCGAATGACGAAACAAAACCTGATTCTTGTCGGATCACTTGCCACCCTTTTGGCTATCCCCATCAATGTTGATGGACAGCAAGTGAGCGAGAGAAAGCCGAGCTCGGTCAATTTGCACATAGGTGGAGGCATAGGAACTCCGCTGGACCCCACTGCAAATTTCGCCGGAGTTGGCGGCACTTTCCAAGCTGGTGCCGGGCCCAACCTTGGGCGCCATCACTCCATCGTGGGAGAATTCATGTGGCAAGGTTTGCCGCCGAATCGCAGTGCTTTGTTACCGGTTTTGAATGCCCTTTGCCTGATTAATCCGCCTACGTCACCAAATCTGCCATGTTCTGTCGCTTCCATCAACGCAACCGACAATCTTTACGCTCTTACGGGAAACTACATGTTCCACAAGGAAGGCAAACTTTTCGGTTACTACGTGATTGGAGGCGGAGGTTGGTATTTTCGGCGTGCCGAACTGAAAAACTTTGCCGTGCCGCCTGGCACTGCCTGCGCGCCCGCGTGGGGTTGGTGGGGATATTCTTGCCAAAACGGATCTGTGGTCCTGGCGAGTACAGGCATAAGTTCCGGAGGCGTGAACGGAGGCCTTGGTTTTACAGTCGGACAGGCGACGGGACTGAAATTCTATATTGAGGCCCGGTACCACTATTCACCCCAAGGCGGCCGAGTCTCTACGCAGATCGTTCCGGTAACATTGGGGATCAGGTGGTAAAGCATAACGGCAACTGACAAAGCGAGAGCGAGTTTCGCGCGTTGCCATCACGCAGCGGTACGCGATGCAGCGTGGCGGGTTCTGTCGAGACATGAAATCCTACGCCGTGCCTCACCGCTTAACAGCTCTAATAGTCCATCGTTTTCGAAATGATCCAAGCGAATTCCTAAAAACAACGTATGCGGGTGTTCCATTCTTGTACTCGCCGAAACCGAGTCTGAAGACTGCCGCCCAGCTGTCAATTTTGACAGTATGACATTCGACTTCTTTTTGCTTAGGTGTATTCGTCGTCCAAGAAAAGATTTCCATGAAAATCACGAACAGTCATCCTCCTTGCAACGTCCGATCGACCGGGCTAACAAGGCGCGTGCGCGGTTTGAGCAATCTTGCGATTTATCTCGTGCTCGTCACGGTGTTAGTTGGTTTCCCATCGGGATGTTCGCATCGTTCCAGCGATGAGGCGATAGCGAAGGACATTCAAGGCAAGATTTCCAGTGATCCAGACACTAAAGATTCGCAGGTTAGCGTGGTTGCAAAGGACGGAAAGGTCCAACTCAGCGGCCACGTTAAATCGCCTTCGGACCAGCAAAAGATTGAGCAGATCGCTCGCGAAGAACCTGGAGCCAGTGGAGTCGACGACCAGACCACGATTGTGCGAGAAGTCGAACAACCCCCGCCGCAACCGATTGTCATCCCGGCAGGAACGGTTCTTGTGGTGACGACAAGCCAGGCTTTGAGTTCCAAGACCAGCCAAGCGGGCCAGACCTTTCTCGCTTCTCTCGCGCAACCAGTGAGCGTGGAAGGACGTACGGCGATTCCCAAGGGAGCGACGGTGAGTGGCACCGTGGTGACTGCAAAATCGAAAGGCAAGATAAAAGGTCAAGGGGAGTTGGCGCTTTCGCTCACAAGTATTTCCACGACGGGGCATACCTACCAGCTTCAGACGAATGTGCTGAGCAGCACGGTTAAGGGAAAGGGCAAGCGCACCGCTGCCACCACCGGTGGAGGAGCAGCTGGCGGCGCGCTGATTGGCGGACTGGCGGGCGGAGGAAAGGGAGCGGGCATTGGCGCGCTTGTAGGTGGGGCTGCGGGATTCGTGGGTGGCGCGTTCACCGGGAACAAGCAAATCGAAATTCCCGCGGAGTCGCCGCTCAGCTTTACCTTGACGGCCCCGTTGACGGTCCCGCCGCCAGCCCAATAATTCCGTTATCCGACTGAACTTGAGTGTACCTACCGCAAGCCCTGGCTAAACAGGTTGGCAGCGAACAAGGACCTAGACTGATCACGCACCGCCCAAGGAAAATGACGCCGTCCTATATCTCCTGTTCGAAATTAGCACACCACCGAACTCCCGATCACGGTGGGCCTCAATGTTTCTCACTGCGAGCCACGTCTCCCCGGGGTCGCGCGGCGGAGATTCGCGCGTTTCTTGACACTTTTCCGATAGTCTTGTTTCCGGGAAGTTGAAGCGTTCCATTGGAGGATGCGAGCCATGAGTTGCAAAACGAATATGAGATTGCGGCTGATACGGCTAAGTACTTTCTGCGTGCTTGCGTCGGCTTTATTACCGTTACCGAGTCGCTCCCAAGCTCCGGTGTTCGAGATTACAACCGTAAATAGCTGGATCAACTTCCATGTGAAATCTTCAGTGAAAATTGCAGGGAAGTTTGATAAATGGGACGCCACTTTACAATTTACGTCTCCTGACGGAACCACGGGCGTTTTAGAGATCAAGATCCAGGCCGACAGCGTCGATACGGGAAGCGGAATGAAGAATAGCAAATTGAAGAGCAAGGATTTCTTCTACGTCGAGCAAAATCCGTTGATTACATTTAAATCGACGAAGTTCGTAAAGACTGGTCCATACACGTTCGAGGTCGATGGCGACTTTACGATACGAGGAGTGTCAAACCCTGAGAAATTGGTGTTAACCGTGTCGCCAAAGGGAACAAATTCGGGCGAGATTAAGGGAAGTATGATCTTCGACCGAAAAAATTACGGCATGAACAAGGGCATGCCGTTCATTAAGATCGCTGACCATGTTGACGTGAACTTTCACCTCCACGGCAAGCGAGTCAGCGGCCCACCGCTAGCCTAACTAACTGGGTGGCGCTCTGGCGGCTACTTCCCTTCTCTCTTCGCATTTGAGCCCTTCCGAACGGTATGGAAGCCACATCCGCGTCGCAAGCGAGAGCGCGATCGGCTGGGACAAACACGAACGAAGGTTGGTCAGCGCGGCATCAAGCTTCTGATTGCCTGCCCACTCATCAATCCGACGCGCCCCTTGAAACGCCCCGGATAGCCGTTAGCCGCGAGCATTAAGGTCCTACGGTACCACCGAGAGGAAAAGAAAGACGGCGAATACGACGAGGTGGACAATCCCCTGAAGCACCGACGTGCGGCCTGTCCCGATCGTGAGGAGACTAACAATTAGCGTCAAAGCGAGCAGCAATTCCTCTTTGGTGCCCAGGCCTAGCGTTAGTGGCTTGCTAAGAAGAATCGACACGCCCGCAACAGCGGGGATGGTCAGCCCAATGGTGGCTAATACGGAGCCCAAGGCAAGGTTCATGCTCGTCTGTAGGCGATTTGCCCTGGCCGCACGATAGGACGCAAGTCCTTCCGGGAGGAGAACCAGTCCCGCTATCACAATGCCCACAACGCTTCGTGGCGCACCAATGCTTGCGATGACTAACTCAAGAGTTGGCGTTAGCAACTTAGCCAGCACCACGACCAAGATCAGCGAAGCGAAGAGCAGTCCCGCGCTGAGGAGAGCAACACTGGAGGGCGGAGGCAGCGCATGAGCATCTTCTTCGCTCACTTCGGGCAAGAAATAATCGCGATGTCGAACAGTTTGCACGAACAGAAACGAGCCGTACAAGGCCAGCGACACAATCGCGACGAAGGCGAGTTGCAGTGAGCTAAATGTTGGTCCGATTGTTGTAGAAGTCACATTAGGGAGAACCAGAGTCAGCGTTGTTAGCGGGATTATCACCGAAAGTGCGGCTTGGGCACCTTGAAGCTGAAAAACCTGCTCACGATGGCGCAGACCACCGGCCAGGAGGCACAGGCCGACAATGCCGTTGCAAACGATCATAACTGCAGCAAAAACCGTGTCACGTGCCAGCCTTGTGGTGTCGACCCCGCCCACGATCATAATGGAGACGATCAGCGCCACTTCAATGACAGTGACGGCCACGGCTAACACCAGCGATCCAAACGGTTCGCCAATTCGATGGGCGACGACCTCGGCGTGGTAGACCGCGGCAAAAACGGTACCGACCAAAGCGAGGCCCTCAGCAGCGCCGATTGGAATGCTCGAGCCGAAAATGGCCTGCGCAACTAGAACGATCAGCGCCAACGTGGGCCATGTCCACGCCCACCACGGCATTCGAGTGGACCCTGCGAACGCCAATTGTCGGTTCCTCCGATCTGATTCACTAAGTCAATATGGCAGTGACCTCAGGCCCATTTTCCTCCAGCATAATGCCCGCTTGAGGAATACGGCATTGGAATATCAATGTTCTTCGACGAAGACCCACTCTCGTCGCTGTCAGTTTTAACAGCGGCCAGACTTTTTAAGCATAGCTGTACCATCCTCGACGCTCTGAGTCTCCAGAGGGTGATCCGGCGATACGGAAACCTGGGTAAGGGCTCAAAAAATTCAGAACTAGGGATGCCAAGGTGAGATTTCAGGAGGCTTTATCGCAGGCTAGGCCCTTCTACAGAATTTCGCCGTGTAGATTAGACTACATTTGGATCGCAGACGGAAAGGTTTGCGCAGGACATCACAGACTCTCTTTATCTTGTCCTAGAAGAAGCTCTACGGAACGCCGTCAAACACGGAAGATCGCGGCATATTGAACTATGCCCCAGTAGTGCACAAGCTGGGTTTCAAGTGAGTGATTCGGATGCATGAGTGAATCAAACTTTTGAAAGGAAAGCTCTCGAGTGACGCTCAAGCTCCCTGTTGCACAAACATGCATGTCAGGAGGCCACTCCGCGCGAGTGTAGAAGCAACCGCAAGTTCACGTTCTTGCCAAACTGGCGTCGCAAAGGCTACTCGACAGGCTCGTTCGCATTCCTTTTCGCGACATTGGCAGCTTGGGGCCCTTTTGAACCTTGAACGATCTCGAACTCGACAGAATCTCCTTCTGACAGAGTACGGTACCCAGACGCTTGGATTGCCGAATAGTGAACAAAAACGTCAGGCCCGTCATCTCGCCCGATAAAGCCATACCCCTTGGCGTTGTTAAACCATTTCACTGTGCCGACCATTATTCGTTCCTTCCCATAGATATACACACACCCTGCAGGTAGCGGGTAAGCCCGATAAGGCGAGAATTTCCCGCACAATTTGTTACACCGTTGCTGCTATCGCTCCTTGAGCGGTATCTAAGCTCGAACGTACTTTGACTCGATTTTCGAAATAGGCTCAAACTCCCGAGCTGCCATAACCCATCTGCCGAGCCAGGTGCAAAAGCAGGCTTCGGTCGGCTTCGGCCATTTGGCTCAAGGCATGCCTCATCTTCCCAAACATTCGAAGGCCCTTACCTCGCGAAGCCCAGTCTTCGGCAGTCTCTGAGCTGGCGGTTAGAAGTACCGCTGGAACTTGCGCCGGTTTGTCTCCGTCATAGAAGACCTGGTAGAGGGGAACCTCCAAGGCTCGCGCCCACTTCTCCAACGTATTTATGGCCGGAATGGTATGGCCATTCTCGACTCTGGAAACGTAGCAGCGATGCAGACCTGTTCGTTTCTCAATATCTCCCTGTGAAAGATGTTTCGCTTCTCGAAGGTCTCTTAGTCGATCACCGATTATCATTTACAAATCTCCATTCGATTCAGTTGATTTCCTTCTAATGAGAGACTCGAGCACCGTTAGTTCGCGAAGCAGCCTTATAAGACAATGCATCCGAAAAGCGCCACGCGCAGAATAGCGGGGCTAAGCTGTGCCAGTCTTTGCAGATCCGTTTGCCCAGTCCGCGAAGTACGCCACCGAAGTCCCCTATGCTGCGCAGATGGGCAGCAGGACTGAACCCGATAATTGAGCACTCGCCTTTTCAGTGTATTGGCAATGCGAGCGCAGAGTCGTTGCTCCCGAGCAAGGTTCGATGGTTTCGCAAACTGCGCGTGGCAGGCCGACTCCGTGAATTGGCTACACAGCAAGCGTCGGGCGAAGCAACCGGGTCAAACCAGGTGCCGCAAGCGATCTTTCCAGGCGACGGACTTACGCGTGTGAGCTGCTTTCGAATCGAACTAATGAAGAGTAGTTTGGCTGGTTGCTACGAGCACGCCATGAACATTTCGTGCTGGGACCAATAGTGGCCGATTCTTAATCGCGCAGGCCCGGAACGCGCAGGTCAATCTTGACAGTCATTGCTGCCGCCGAGAGCGAGATTGTTTCGAACGCCTATGTGGTTCACTTGCCCGACAAACAGCCTTGTCGATAGCTTCGCGAAGGCTGTCAGTCCAATTAGTTCACCGATTCCGACATCACTTGACAATCGATCAACTTGAATTGCGTTTGAGAGACTTTCTCTGCCACAAGCACTCCGTCATCGCAAAATACTCGAATGCGGTCGCCGATGCCCAAAATCTTAATGAATTTCTCAAGTTCCATGGGCCCCACGCAATATTCCGCCTGTGAGGGATGATCGATGTTGGTCGGTCCCAAATTTTCAACCTGATCATGCCGGCCGCGAGTCAAAATTGACCAAATGAATTTGCCGGCAAACCGCCAGTACCTGCCCACAGTTTTTCCCGACCTGTTCAGTGTCACAGAAGATGGCAACTTCATCCCCCAGGTCCCGAGCCCCTTTGACATCGTTCGCCTCCAAAACGCCGTTCCATTCCCCCACATCAAATAAGAGGATGGACGCTACCCAGGATGGTGTCGTTGCTCGGGAGCAACAAGACCATGCGTGTCTAATTACCGGCTAGGTGTGGGAGTCAACCCTGGAGGCAAGCGAATCTATGACGCAATGAGTTCAGCCGTCTAATCGCCGGCCGAACATGCCCTTAACTTCTTTAATCCACCCCAATCTTCAAGCAGCTGTCTCGATCTCAGAACTGTCTCTTGCAGCGACCTGGGTCTGCCGTTGCCGGAGCCAGAGTGAATAAGATAGAGAACTCCTCCGTCCGTCCCGCCGTGCCGCGGGCTGGGGTCAATATCCAATGCTTCGGCTAGAGCTATCGAGCCTTCCCCAACGGGTAAATCCGGCGCGCTAATATCGGCCACCAAAGCTGGAGAAAACCTTCCGTTTCGAAGGTTCACTACGGTCGCGAAGTCACCCAGGCGGGCGTACTCGAGAGCATTGGGATGAAGCACCACGTACGGGAATTTCAGAGCGTCGACGTATCTATGAGGATTCCGGAGATTGGGATCGCGAGAGTCATTGAGCGCTGTCATAGATACAAAATATCCGGGGGCCGGGTCTCGTATTCCCTGCACCAAGGGGCGTCCGTCGGACTTTCCGTTGTCTGTAACAAGTGCCCACCAATTCCCGGGACGTCCAGCATGAGCTAACGAATCGAGACCCAGCTGATCCACCGGATGGTAGGCACGATACGCACCGTCTGCATCAACAGCCAAGCCTGATTCATAGAAAAACCCTGGCGCCGTGGATGAGGTCGACCATGCCGCAACTCCCTGAACTTGGAAAAGCTTGTTCTTGTTGCAAGGATTATGCGAGCTTGGCGCAGCCGCTGCATAACTCAGAAACAGCGCACCCGGAACCAACATCAACTTCGCAAATTTCATTCAGCGAGCCCTTTCTACCTGAAGACCATAAGCATGCAAGACTGCCGCTTTAAACTAACGATCGGAGTGTGCCTAGAGGACTGGGAAAACCTACAGATGGGGCACGCGGCGCTAACTCTGATTCGACGGGTGCCGCGTAATTTTCCACTCGACTCACTGCTTGTTGTGCCAGTCGTTCGACTACGAGGCTTTTGATAAGAGGTTCCGACGAGTTGGGGCACTGAACCAAGGGCTGACGAATCTTGGCACAATCGACGAAGTAGTCTCGCTGACATCGCCAACTTCATGAGTGGCGCATGTTTGATCTGACTGTCATTTCTGCCAGTGTGGGAACCAGTGTCGGCCGTCTAGGTTTGGAGAGTTAAAGAGTGCACGCACTTGGCAACGGAACAACTTGTAGAGAAGAGGGACTACGTAGAACGCGCTCTTGAGGCGTCTACGCACGTTGGACTAGTTATTCTTTTGGCCGCGGCTTGCTTCCTTATCCTTCGTCCCTTTCTACCTTTGATTACCTGGGGAATTATCATTGCCATTTCGATCTACCCGGCGTACGAAAAGTTGCAAAGCGCATTGCGCGGCCGCGGTGTCCTGTCCTCAGTCCTGATTACCATTTTCCTGTTGGCCCTCTTAATTTGTCCTGTGGTCTTGCTCGCGGGAACACTTTTTGGCGGTATGCAGACACTTGCAGAGCAACTCAAGAACGGAACACCAATCATCCCACCGCCTCCCGCCAGCATCGAGACTTGGCCCGTCGTTGGAGTTCCCTTAAAGGGAGCATGGACTTTGGCTTCAACGAACGCGACTGCTGCGCTAACGACCTTCGCCCCTCAAATCAAGGCAGTCGTCCCAGGGCTACTCTCCGCTTCTGCGGGAATTGGCCTCACGGTGCTGCAATTCGCCCTTTCCATCGTGGTCGCCGGAATCCTTCTTGCCAATGCTCGTGGCGCTACTGGAGCTGCAAAGGCATTCGCAAACCGTGTGTTCGGTGATAGAGGACCGGAGTTTGAGCGGCTTGCCAGCTCCACCGTTCGGAGTGTCACTACGGGAATACTAGGCGTGGCTCTCATTCAATCGCTGCTCGCCGCTGTTGGATTTCTTGTGGCAGGACTACCAGGCGCTGGTCTATGGGGAATCATATTTCTGATTTCAGCCGTGCTGCAGGTAGGGGCGCTTGTCCTTATTCCTGCCGTGATTTACATGTTTGCGATCGCGAGCGTTACTAAAGCAGTGATATTCACGGTTTGGTGCGTCATCGTCGCCCTGATTGACAACGTGCTAAAGCCCATTCTGTTGGGGCGGGGCGTTGCGGTCCCCATCGCAGTGGTATTTCTCGGCGCAATCGGCGGATTCGTGGCCCTAGGCATTATCGGCTTGTTCGTTGGCGCGATCGGCTTGTCGGTGGGCTATAAGTTGTTTGTCGCCTGGCTAGCCCGAGCTCCGGTCCCCATTGAGGAAATTTGAAATATCGTGCCATTGGCTTTGGGATATGAGCGCCGATTCGATTGGCTCTAACGTTCGAAGTGGAAATCCCCGGACCAGTCAAGTCAACGGCTCCCACCTATGGCTGTATCCCCTGCCGATGCGCCTTAAAGGAATGGTAGGCGTTGAGACCGGAACTCAGGCTACATAAATCTGGTTCATGCGTTATCGCGTTGAAAAAGAAATCAACTCTCGGAAAGCAACCAAACAAGGCATAAGGAAGGTATGGCAATTACCACCGGTTAGCTTCGTTGCTGAATGCGCAGCTCTCAATCCATGAAACTCGAGAAAGTGGGGAGATCGAACACACGCGGTCAAAAATTCTCACGGGGGCTTTCGATATATTTTCTCTTAATACCTCAGAATTGGACACAGAGGATCAATCCAGTATCGACCGCGGATCGAGCAGCAGTTAAGACAAGACCACCGGTCCGCCATGATTAGAAGCGGACCGGTGTGAGTCGGACTCTTGGAAAAGATTTACGCCGATGCTCCCGCAGAACGTTCGGCCATCCTCGTCTCAACTAATTCCCGGAGGAAGCGTTGTGTCCGTTCTGCAAACGTGAGCTTGGCCGCAAGGCAGGTCTCCAATAACAAACTGACTCCATGATGCCCGACTGCTTCGGCAGCTGCAATCAGGGCGCGGTACTCGCTGATTCGAAACTGTGCAAGATGATTGAGCTTCATCAATGCGAAAATGCGTCTAGCGACGGGACCCTCGATCTCGGCCAACTCTTTGCGGAAGTCCTCTACCAACGCTTCCTGTAACCGCCCACTGAGCTTTGAGGGCTGCTCGCCAAGAATCTTGAAACACTCGTCGAGTGTGGCAAGGACCTTGCCTGAGACGAACGCTCGTGCCTGCAGCGCTTGCTTGACTTGGGGATCTTGAACCAACTGCCCAATCTCCTCATAAATCTTCTCGGCTTTTTCGGCGCCCTGTCGCACATCACTAAGAATCATCAAAAAAAGCTCTTTCGGGGTTTTTATTGGCATAGGTTCCTCCGGATTCGTATGTATGCAAAGAGTCTTGCACCTGGCGTGATTTAACTTGGAAGTAGTGCGCCGCGCAAGCTGGCAAAAATGACAGCGTATCGCGCCAAACGCTTAATTTTCGTCGGCACTTTTCGCAGGTACACACAATTCTCGTTGTGACTCTTGCCGGATGAGCGCGAGTCGGTTCTTGCTTCACGCCTCAACACTCCTGACAGGGAGTCTGCGATGGGCCCGCGTCTGTGCGTCCATATTTGGACCTCAAAGCGGTCGAAAAAACGAGTAAAGATACACTGCATCAGAAAAATCGGGGCTATGCCGCAGCTGTAGCTCGCGGGTATCTTCTTGACTTTGAGGCTCGAACTGGTGAGACAAGAGAGGCAGACAACCACTGTATATGTGTCCGAGAGCATGGCTTTAAGAATTGGCAGGCCCTGTTGGATCGGCGAAGTACGGACCTGCGAGCTCCATCAAGCGATGACTACTGACAAACTGGTGTCATTGAAAGATAAATCGCAGAGTGTTTTGCCCGGAGGAGGCTGAAAGTCGCTGTGAGACTAGCGATTGAGCGTTGATCACACAGGCCCAAAGGATCCATAGGCTGCATGGGGGAACCAAACTGGCGCCTCAGAATCAACTCGGCCGCAACTTTCAGCTCGAATGTCCCAAGCGCTGCTCTGATCGCTATCCATTCCAACTTACCTGGCAGTTGGAAAATACGCCGCCAAGTGTTGTGCTTCCCGATGAGGTCAGAAGATCCCCCCTGTCAGTTTTGACAGTTCCAATAAATACACCGGCCAGTGCAATCTCGCGATGAGGGCAAAAGGGGGGCGGCCATTCTCTCCGGGTTCGGAACACCCATAAGGCTGGAAGGGTAGAATTGGTCGCCTCCGGTAATTTTTTCAAGAAGTTGCCAACGCGAATCCCGCTGACTTGGCTGTCCAGCTTGGTTCCCTGCTAGTATTGACAGTTCCAGATGTTCAGCGGTGGAACTAGACTTCATCCCCTTCAAGGAATACCACTCCAGGAGGCGACCACTCTGGGTAGGAAGACACACCAACGTAGGTCACACGAAAGAGCTGGCCGCCTCCTTTACCCCTTGCAAACGCTTAGATTCCTAAAACCAAAAATCAGCTGTACGAGCGCTTAGCGTATGCTCTGCGGCTGGCAGTTGAAGCCTTAAAGTTAGTCTTGATCACGAATTTAAGGCGTGCTCGCCGACACTATAGATCTATTTTCCCAACCCATCTTCCTGTCTTACTGTAACGACAACCGAGCTCTGGCTAACCTGGATTAGTAACTCCCCTCCCCAAACAACCTTCGGCCAGGGATGGAAGATCGAATATTCGACACATGGGAACATCGCTCTGCCTAACGAATGTCCAGCCTTGCGATCGTTGGCCGCTAATTAAATGCTTCGTATATGAGTTGGAGGAGCCAGGCGGAGCAGCCAAGTACGAATGCGATCATCCCACAGAACAGAACCATAGAAACCCACCGTTGCAAGGCACTTCCCGCCGGTCTGCGCTTTTCCGCGGAGAGCAACGGAAGGCCAACATCCCCTCGCTGAATTTGCCAATCGAGCAATCGGATGTAAGCGTCGACTTGCTCCCGAGTCGGTGACAATGGAAACGACTCCGCTTTATCGCAATCGATCATTGGACGCTCAACGTGCCGATCAAGATCACTCCGACCTGCTGGGACGTGAAGATTGCTGACTAGACCCGCCCGCGCGCCCGTCTCGCGTTGATCGTTTTGGCTCAAGGAATTGGACGGCTCACACCTATGGCCTGGTTCAAGGCAGGCCAAAATCCAGGAAAACCTATGCTCTTTCATGGCCCCTTCGATCACAGGAGTTTTCGGCTGGTGATCTGAGTTCACATGATCCTTTTCAATTTCCGTCTAGTCAGGAACTGTCAGTTCTGCCAGCGGGTCAGTAGCATCGCCTGCAGAGAAGCCTGACGCCAATATTCGAATCAGCTTTCGAACGGCTATTGATCGATTCCGGTAGTTAAAATTAACTTCGTCGCACAAAAGGCCGGGATTGCAGATTTTACGAGGCCTGGAGCTAATCCTTGCCGGTACGGCTTAAGACGGATTTCTCGATTTGCCGTGAAATCTCTCAGGCTTTCTTCAGGAACATCAATCCGTCCGACATCTCATTCCAGTCAACCGAAATTGTCTCCCCTGTCGTCACCTGCCCCGTGGCTAGCAGACTAGCCAGGGGGTATACGAGATGCCGTTCGATCGCCCTTTTTAAATGCCTAGCTCCATATTTCAAATCCGTTCCTTCGCGTAACAGAAAGTCCCTTGCCCCTTGCGTGGCTCGGAAAACGAACCGTCCTCGCGGTGTCTCTGCCAGCCGGGCCTGCACGATTGTGAGTTCGATATCCAAGATTCGCTCCAGCTGTCCCCTGTGTAGGGGTCGAAAGACTACTGTCTTGTCAATTCGGTTCATGAACTCCGGAGCGAACTTCCGTCTTGCGGCTTCCGACGCCGTGCGCTCGACCTTTTCATCCAGCCGCTGCTTCCCGTCCGGTCTCACCGTTGGTGCAAAACCCATTCCGCCCGTCATGAGCTCGGTGATCCCTTTTGCACCCAGGTTCGAGGTCATGAAGATCATGGCTTTCGATAGGTCAACTCGCCGATTGTCCCCAAGTGTCAGGGTCGCCTTATCCAAAATCCCCAGGAGCAATTGCCAGAGCGCGTCACTCGCCTTTTCGATTTCATCGAACAGCAGAAAGCTGATCTTCAGCTCTTCGGTATGGTATTGCGCAAGCGCTTCCTGGGTGATCACTGGGTGCGTTTCGCGGTGTCCCAAATAGCCAGGAGGAGAACCAATCAGCTTTGCAATCTCGTGTGAGTGCTGGAATTCGGCGCAGTCGACCCTGATGACTCCTCGAGGATCGCCGAAGAGCGCCTCCGCGGCCACTTCGACGATCCTCGTCTTCCCCGTACCCGTAGGTCCGAGGAATAGGAGATTGCCAACAGGACGGCCCGGCGACTGCAGGCCCGCGCGAAAAACCCGGTATAGGTCAACGAGCGCCTGCACTGCTTCGTCCTGCCCAACGATTTTTTCCCGGAGCCGCGACTCGAGCTTTCGCGACTCCTCCCCCTGCACGGAAGGATCCAGCCGTACTGCTTGTGCTTGTGCTCCCAAGACCTTCCTCATTAGCTCAGCCGCCAGACTTTCGCCTGAACTTTGTTCATCACCCTCGTGCGCCTCAGGCGTTCATCCACACACTCGAACCACCAAGTGCGGACGACTCCCGAACTCCGGCGCACGAGAGTTCCCCGTCTCATATTCTGCGGGGCTTTGAATCTTTGTCGTTGCGCGGGAGCAATGAAACACACACAAGAGAGGCCCGGAGAGGATCGTCAAACCGTGAGGCCGATACATCCGAGTCGGCGCTTTCCGTTGAAACGAGGGAACTTGGAAACCGGGGGAGGCGTCAAATCGTGGACTGCATGGGAACACGCTTGATCAGCACTGCCGTCAAGTCATCCTGCTGCGGCGTACCTCTGGCGAAACTAACGACCGCTTCATAAAGCTCAGCGATGATGATTTCTGGATCGCGATCGCTGAATTTGAGCAGGATTTCGGCCAGACGATCGGTTCCGAACGCCTCCTGCCTTGGATTCTCCCATTCGAAAAAGCCGTCAGTGATGAGGAGCAAGATATCACCACATTCCATCGCGAACTGCGTGGGAGCTCCCCCATCCATCTCTGACGGTATTCCCAAAGGCAATACTTGCGCATGCATATATCGGAGAGATTTCTCCCGAGCAGAGTAAATGAAAAGAGGGCCATGACCGGCGGAGAGCAACTCGACCTGATCGCTGCCTTCACGGAACACGGCTGCCACAAAAGTCGCAAAGCGCTCGGGCGTTAGGTCTTCCGAGAAGGACTGGTTAATATTTCTGAAGATTGTAGCCAGGTTATCGCGTTCATTAAAGCTGGCACGCGAATAAGCACGGCACATGGATGCGAGAATTGCAGGGCCAATACCGTGTCCAGTTACATCGGCCAAGAACACAGCCCACCGGCCGTCGGACAACCTCTTCCAATCGTAAAAATCCCCGCCGGTATCATCCGCCGATTGGCTCCAGCCTACAACCGCAAACCCCGGGATTTGCGGCCGGATCTTTGGTAAGAGTGACCGTTGAATAGATCGGGCGATCTGGAGATCGTGCTCTACCTGCCTCAGCTGATGTTGAGTGTCGGCTTCACGAACTGTCGCCTCCACATAGCTGCGAATCTGGGAAGCCACGATGGCGGCGAGAATTCCCGTGGCCAAAAGAAGTAAAGCAAAGTACGGAACGGCAGTCTCGGTCACGGAGAATCCGCCCTCCGGGTTGAATCTCCACCCCAGAAAAAAAGCAGCTGTCAGATATCCGACGGCTGAAGTAAGTCCAGACAAGCAGGAAAGTCCCGGACTCAGCCGCAAAACTGACAGCAAGATGAGCGGGAAGTACGCCAACACCCAGGGGGTGGCCAAAGGCCTATAATCCGCGTGCAGATGCGTGCTCGATAAAAACGCTATTCCCGAGGCGGGGAAAAGAGATTCGAGGGTCAGAATCCAGTACCACGCGAATTTCGAAACAGCTTTGCCAGATTGAAGGGCCCGGTTCACAGCCCAGAAAAGCCCCAGTTCGAATGCGATTAAGATCGCTGCCGTGATCAGCCCCCATGGGCTCATCGACGATCCCAAGGCAAAGATCCGAACGGCAGCGAGAAGGACGAAGAACAGCACGAACACAACTATTCCCAGAATTCGTTTCTTCTCGCTCTTGAGCAGCGCCTGACGGAACGCGGGAGAATTTTCACTGAATTGTTGAAACAAACTTGTCATCTCAGCCAGGCATCTTCCGGTAGAGCTTTCGTGCGGCGCGGAGATTTGGTCCTGTTCAAGGGGTTTTCCGGCACGATCTAAGCACTTGTCGCGCCGAGGGCGTTTGCATCGGATGCCTTTTCTGCGTTTCGCTCAACCTCGAGCGAACCCTTGAAGCTCGCTCCACTTGAGATAAAGATTCTTCGCGTTCGCAAGTCTCCAGTTACTGGTGCCTCGTTTCCGATTTCGATCCGGCCTTTTGCGGACACGTTTCCCTTTACGTTTCCTTTGACCAGCACGTCTCCTGCAGTGATATTAGCCTTCAATCTTGCTGCTGGCCCTACGGTTAGTTTTCGATCGTTGAGCCGGACGACACCTTCGACGGCGTCATCGATGAGGAGATCTTCGGCGCCGGAGATTTCCCCCTTCACAAGCAAGCTGGGGCCAAGCCACGAGCCGTCCGTATGCAGGTTTGCAAGTTCCGGCTGGGCACCCTCAGGTCGGTTTGGATTCTCGCTATCGCACATGGAAGCTTCCTTCTTCACGCGCCATAGCCAATAAACAAAGAGGTTGGATTTCGCTAGCAGTTACTGAATCCAGACCGCGGTGTGGACACCAGCTCGCCCGTCCTAGATCAACTTTTCTGTCCTTGGCATTCCGGCTTCGCCTCGACAGAAGAGCAGATCCTTCGGCGACTCCCTACTGGCAAAACTGACAGCCAGCAACATCGGTTGCTGTGAATCGGAGGGCGAATAAGGATTCAATTCAGGCTTCCACGAGATGGTTCTTATGTTTCGAAACTTATTCGCTGGGCTCTGCGTACTTCTTCCCTCAATCTCTCACTAATGAATTTTTCGCCGTGGAAAACGGTTTCCACAGCGTCTATCAATTCGCGCGCAGCATCCAATTTAACGACATAGCCGTCCGCGCCTGTACTCACTGCCGCTTCAACGAGATCAAGCGAGTCAAAACCACTCAGAAAGAGAATTCTCGAATCAGCGGCAGTTTGGCGGATTTGTCGAGCGGCCTCAATCCCATCGAGCCCGGGAAGGCCGATGTCCATCAGAATCAGATCTGGCCTAAGTTCCCCGGCTCTTCTGACTGCTTCGACGCCGTCGGATACTTCGCAGACAATCTGCCATTCGGGATTCTTAGGAAGAAGTAACAAAGAGACGAAACGACGCCAAGGTGCAAAATCATCGACCACCATAATGCGAGTGTTCACCCTGCTATTCCGCCGTTCTTACCAATTCTTGACTCTTGGATTGGTCTCTGAGGTCCAGATTGACCTCCAGCGACGTAGACAAGGCTTCGCAGACTTTCTTGCTGCAGAAATCCTGAGCTCGAACGAACAGCCATGAGATCCGCTCCACAAATTCAGAGAACTGCTACTCAGCGGTGACAATGGGGACTCTTGTCGTAGGCTCCTAACGATCGTAGACCTGAGTGCCCGAAATCGAAGTCAACGGCGGGAGAAACTGCTAGTTCATAACTCCATAGCCTTATATGCCACAACGCTCGAATGTCGCCACGAGCAGATTAGCGGGCCGGGACTAGTCCTTATAGATTCCTCTATCCAGCCCGCGAACCAAGCGGTCAATCGAAATCTCGAATACAGCACAGATGCGCAGCAAGGTTGAAACTGTGGTCGGCCGGCCCGCCTCGATTTGTTGCCAATGGCGTGCCGAGAAACCGAATGAAATCATATCCTCCTGAGAATGGCCCTGCATTTGCCGCAACTTGCGGATTCGCGTTCCCAGGCGAACGAAAAACCTCTTGCGATTCAAAGACAGTCGGCACCCACCTCGCCCGCGGTTTTCCGGTGCAAAGAGCACGGGGAATTGCGCTGCGCAAGGTCACCAAGATATCGGCTGTTGGAGGGCTCAGTCGTTGCTCTAGAGCAACGTGTTTTTCAATTCTCACGTGCAACTTGCGGTCGACGGAAGCGAGCTCACCGAAAGGAATTCCGGGCTTTCCTCATAAAGACGAGACCTGCAATTCAGCTGCCAGGGCTGGGGCGTAGACACAGCGCGCCATCAAAGTGAACGTGGCAATGCCAATCGAACGAAGGGGCGACTCTATTTCTAAGTAAGGCGAGAGATGACGCAATTGGAAATTAACGATCCAAATTGTCGCTATCGATGGGATGCCAGTATGCTGTGAAGCCTGCTCACTAAGGCCGCGAGGTTGGGGCGGTCCACTTCTTTGATCGCTAGAAATTTGAGTCCTAGCCCACCAGTGGCTGTCGCATGACGGACTACGGCATCTGCTCTGATCTGTCCTTCTTGTACGAGAAAATCGAGAGTTGCTTTGATGCCCACAGGTTGAGTAACGGAAGTCTCGAGAAAAAGCCCACCCAGGCTCAAATTCCTCACGCGCGAAACGTTCTCACGACCCTCGCAGCACCAACAAACCCACACTGGTATCGGTGCATCAACCCGCAACGTCAGTCTCCTGGACGGAGTGGCGTGCTGCACGTTCTGGCCCCCACACGCTGTGCCGCAGAGGTCCTAGAAAGAAGCTCCTTTTCTTGAGCTTCCGCCAACGTTTGTCGCAACCTCTGAGGCCAACCGCCACGGTATGAGCCGTGGGTGGGTAGCCTCAACTGTCACTATTGCCAGTTTTCAATAATCTTGATTTCCACCCTCCACACGTCCGGTGATGGTTGGTGGATAGATCGCAATTTCTATGTCAGCCTCACCGCAGCAGGTTGTCCGCAATGTAGAGGTTCAACATTCGAATCCCAACTATTTGGTGTTTCGCAAGTGACTCTTCCGAATGGCAGAGTCGTTTCACTAGTCTAGAAGGTGATCGGAGTGAGGCGAATCCCCGGGGAACGCAAAAACATAACGCAAGACTTAGTAAGTTGACGCGTAATACCCCTTCTTCGAGTATACCTTTAGCGCAGGAAGTCCTCTAGGCGCGCGCAGTGCGATCTTGATTTTTCTCCAGCGCCCGTCGTGGGCCTTGTTGCTTGACCGATAGCCCAAAACGTATTGATTTCTAAGCTCCAGACCGATTTTTGTCGCGATGTCAGAAAGCTGATTGAGGTTATCAAGGACAAACACCCGGCCGCCGGTCGTCTCCGTAATTTCGCTCAAAAGAGAGGGACCGTTGAGTTCCTCAACGGTCCGACTGCGGTATCCGAGTGAGTCAAAGATGCCGATGGCATAGAGCTGGGTATCCGCTTCTTTCACGATCCTCTTAATATCGCTCTCGTGATAACGACTATGATTGTCGCCACCGTCGGACAAGATCAGCAGAGCGCGTTTCGCGTTGTGAGCACCTCTCATTTGGCTGAGGCCCAGATAGATAGCATCAAGCAAAGCGGTTCGGCCCTTGGAAGACGTGAGCATCAGGCGGCTCTGCAGCTCTTCGACACTACTTGTAAATGAGTTGGCCAGCTCAGCGCGATCATTGAAGCTGACGAGGAAAAACTCGTCCGCTGGATTTGCAGTCTTAAGAAATTCCACGGCGGCTTCTCGGGCCTTGCCAAGTTTGGCGCCCATGCTACCGCTGCAATCAAAGATCACTCCGATTGAAATGGGCACATCTTCTGATGAGAAGGAAATTATTTCCTGCTCGACGTTGTCTTCAAAGACCCGAAAATTGTCCGGATCAAGACCAGTAACCAAGCGATCGTAGACATCGACGACTACCACGTTGACTAAAGCCAGGTCTACATCCACACGCAACATTTGCGCCGGATTGATGGGGATGCCCGGAGTGCCCTTCAAGATTTCTTGTGGGTTGGACCCGCTATCTTGTTGATTGGGAGCTTGTGAGGCTGGCGTGGCCGCAGCCAACCATGCTGAGTAAAACACAGCCAGGGAGAAGAAAAGGACCGGGGTAGCAAAAAAAAAGGGCGCGGATAGCACTTCGCGTTTCACTGCTTCCTCTTGACAGAGCGATCCACTTGGCACCTTTCCCCGGAATTTCCCGGGATAGAGGATGGCCGCTAGCACGCACCAAGTTATTCTTGCGAGACAGTCGTTGAAACTGTTAGAACAAACAGGCAAGCGTGAGATTCAACCGAGATGATTAGTTCACGCAGCGTGGCGTCGCACCGCGGAGAGGTCACATCACGGTTAGAGGCTTCGCCATGTGTTGCAAACGATCTAGTTCCTCGTGCATTTGAGCAGTCCTGAGAAATCAGCGGATTCGATCGCCGTGACGGAAGGCTGAATCGTTCCTTTCGGCATTCCGCCCACTCTAGGAATCTGTCGGCCGGCCAGTTGTGTAACGCTGGGAATTCACGCTCTGAATTTCTATACCCCGGCGATGGCCTTGTTCTGAAGAACGCGTACGACTACACGGCGATTCTGCGCTTGTCCTTCCGCTGTCGTGTCGTTACCGACCTGTTGGCTCTCCCCCATGGCACCCGGTGCAAGCAATCTGGTGAGAGAAATATGGCCTTCCTGAATCAAGATATTGACGACCGCGTTCGCGCGGTCTTCGCTTAGTTTTTGATTCAGGGCCACGTCGCCTGAGGAAGAAGCATAACCCTTCACTTCGATGACGTAGCCGTTAATGCTTTTTGCTTTCTCGGCCAACGCGAGAAGTTGGGGACGATAGCTTGGGTCGACGTTGACCTTTCCGTTTCCGAAATAGATTGTTGCTTCATCGAAAATATAATAGTCATCCAGCTGACCAAATCGCGCTACCGCAGCGTCAACGGCAGCTTTATTTGCAGAGATCTGTTGCTGCTGATTCTGCAATGCTACGTTCTGTTTCTCAAGCTCGCCTTTGTTCGCCTGTGCTTGCGCCTGAGTTTCGTGCATTCCAGCCTGGATTTTTTGGGCATCCTCCAAATCGTTGCCCTTGAAGGATACGGACGAAGCCACCAGTTGTTTCTGATCGTTGTAAGCTCCCTCCACTTTAACGACGAGTCCTGGAATTAGCGCCGCCATCGACATTTCTTTTCTGCGGGCCTTTAGCATTCCCTGCACCTGTCCTACCTCTGTGCTATCCGTGAGCAGGACGTCAACGTCCAGAGCTTCGGCGGTCTTCACAATCATCGTGTCCCCGTTTCGTCCTTTGATAACACCTTGGATTTTCACGGTTTGTGCAGATAAAACGGTTGTAAGTAGCGCGAAAGCGACCAACGACATCACCGCATGAAATATGCTTCTTGAGGGATTGAAATGGGCCATAGCTTTGTCTCCTCTCATTCGCTTAATCCAAGAAAGATCCGAGTCACCAATAAAAATAAAACTGCCCGAGCGAAAGCTCTTCTATTTGTCCTCTTCCGTAACTGGATTCCAGGATTTGTCCGGATTGAAGCGCTCCATCTTCGTGAATTCGCCAAGGGTGCCGGGCCCGAAGTCCTTCTCGAAGACAACACCGTCCTGGCTGACGATGAAGGTCTTTACGCCCGTCTCTCCGTACTCGGCGGGTGCGGCGACGAGAGCAAAGCCGCCGATCATTATTCCCTTCACGACATAGTCCATCTGGCCGAGAGGCGCCGCGGGTCCCTGCCCTTTCAGAATCTTGAAAAAGTATCCATGGTATGGCTCTGCACCGGGCGAATATCCCTGTTCGATCGCCTGCGCAATCTTTTCGCCAATTGGGCCGCCCCAACTGCCATCCGGGTTTTGCCAAGCTAAGCCATCCTGCTTGCCGGGACTGCTCAATATGCGTTGGGCATATTGATTGACTTCGAAACCTTCCCTCGGCTGGAATGCATACTCATGTTGCGCTGAAACGTAGCCCCGGCAAATATCGATGGCGTCCAGTTCGTTGGCGCCTATGCGGCGATGAAACAGTTCCTGGCGACCGACCTTGGCATCGAAGTACCACTTGTCGCCCAGCTTCACCAGAGGCACCGGGAATGGCCAGTCCTCATTGCCAACGAGCAGGAACGCACGGCTTCCCTTTTTGGGGTCCACGGAAACGCTTTTCTTTTCGCGAGCTTCCGCCGCGAAATCAGCCGCCCTCTGACGGTCTTGCGGGTATTCACCGGAGAGAACGATATCGTCACCATCGGGCCCGAAAATCTCTTCCAATGCTTTAACGTCAAATTTCTCGGCCGCGTCGACAAGTTCATCAGCGGCCTGTTGTGGAGTCTTGAACATCTTTGCGTTCACGCCAGCAGATGCGGGCGTCGCTTTAGCGGCGGACTGTTGCCCGGCGACGATTGCATGCGCGAAAAGACCGAGGAACAGGCCCGAGACTGCTATTGCGGCCAATAGGATCTTGAGACTGAATTTTCCAGGCCATCGTTTCATTTCGTGCTCGCAACTGGACTTCATAATGAACACCGCTTATCTCCGCCGGCCACCACCGCCACGTCCACCGCCGCCACGGAAACCACCACTTCGGGATCCCATGCTGGAGGCACCGCGGTTGCTGTTGGCGCGCGCGCTGGATCCGTTGTAACCGCGAGAACCTCTCGAACCTCCTCCGAATGCATCCCGGTTGCCTGCGCCGCCCCGCGTGAGGTCCCGTCCTCCAATACTGTTTGGCCCCCCTCCGCTAAGCCGGTTATTTGCGCCCAGCCCTCCGCCAGAGCGGTTGGCTACGCCACCGTCGCCGGCCCGATTACTCGCTAAATTCCCGCCTTGCCGGCCAAGTTGCTGCCTGGCACCAGACTGACGGTTAGCAAGCGAGTCGCCTCGCGCGGTGCCGCCAAACCTGTCTGCGGTAGCCCGGTCGCGATATGGTGCGCCGCCGCGATGTTGCGGATTGTGCCTCCAACTGGAGTCTCCACGGCCTGCTCCAACACCGCCGCGGCCGGGTTGTTGGGATGGACGGTTTCCACTCCCAATGCCGTTTCGGTTGCCGCCGATGTTTGAATTTCGGTTGAAATTATTGTTGTTATTGATGTTTATGTTGTTGTTGCTCCAGCCGCAGCCCCAGCCCCAACCGCCGCTCCAGAAAGCCCCCATCATCACTCCAACGCCGAATGAAATCGCCAACCCGGCGGCGTAATATCCTGCCGGGGGATAGTAGATCGGCGGATAGGGATACAAAGGTGCGCCCCAAACCACCATGGGGTCATACGAAGGCACATACACGACCTGGGGATTGGATTGTTCTATGACGATTACGCTCTTGCTCTCGATGACTTTGGTTTCCACTTTCTGTTGTTCCCCAGACTTCAGGTTGCCGTTATCCTGTGCCTTTTTTCGCATTCGCTGAACAGCATCCATAACATCACTCTGTTGGCTTAGAAACGCATTGCCCAAGTCAGTCGTCCACTGAATATCGTCCGCCAGAAACTTGACTACACTAGGCAGGCCGGCCAACGCTTGAATGCTCGGGTCCCACGGCTGTTTCGCGACAGCATCGGCTAACGCTTGATCTTTCAGCCCCGGGTTCTTCAAAAGCCATTGCTGAAGCTGAATGAGCTCCAGCGGATAGGTGGCAGCCGCCAACGTTTGAGCCAGCAATGGATCCGGATAGAGCGCGATAGGAGCCACTAAAGAGTCCAGTTGATCGGACGGAATCTTTGTAGCTGGAGAGCTGGACTGCGATTGCACTGGGAATGGACCCGAAAACAGCGTGTCACTCGGCACGATGGCAACCGCAACAATCATGGCCGACAACGTGCGCAGCCTCTTACCGAAGAAGCATCGCTTCGGGTTCATATGGACGACAGCATCCGGCAGCTTTTCGTTTCTTCCGACTGTCAGAAGTAACAGTTAGACGAACCGACAGGAGGCAAAAAGTGTTTCAGGAAATAAGCCGAATAGGGACTTCGATGCCTGGCAGATTATGCCAACGAGCGAGACTAAATTAGCTGGGCACTGAAATTGTCTGGAATAACGATTGAATGCACCGAGCGAAGCGCCTGGAAGGCTCGCTGATCGCTAACTCCCCGCAAAACGTCCGACAAATACCCGCACAATGTGCTCAGGCCGTATCGATGGGACGCAGCGTCCCAGAGTTTTTCGACTTTCAGCGCGGCCTCTACCTTGCTTTGCGCCCATAAAGAGGGCGCGAGTTCCCCGCAAGCAAGAACTCGTCGAGTGGCTCCGTTTGGAGCTTTCCTCGCTTTTTCTACCAACCCACCCACTAAAGTCCACAACTTGTCCGTGTCAGGTTCGTCTTCATGCATGAATGATGCAAGCATTTCCGCGGCGTCAAGAGAAATGTAGGTACCACTCTTGCTAGCGGCGTCTAGGGAGAATCCTAGAGTGCGCAGTCTCTGAGCTAAGCCCAGCCGATGGGCTTCCGTCGCCAAGACCACAACAGAATTACCGGCGTTTAGCCCGCCAACGATAAATCTAGTAAAGCCGTCCACGAACGCGGTGTCGCTGGAGTAGATCTGGAGCTTGTGGAAGTCGGGCCGCTGGGAGGAGTTTTCTGGGACGTCAAAAAATACCCGGCCTACCAATCGAGCGCTAATGAATTGCTCGCCGTTCAGAACGGCTTTTACCGCCGCCAACAATTCCCTTCCCGCATCGGACTTGACAAGATAACCGTCGCCTCCGGCTTCCAAGGCGGCCTCTGCAACATCCGAAGAACTTTCCTCGCTCAAAAAAAGAATCTTGGAATTGGGTGAGAGCCCACGAATTCGCCGCGCAGCGCTAATGCCGTCAAGGCCGGGAAGCCCAATATCGAGCAGAATTAAGTCCGGTCGCAACTCCTCAACACGGGAAACCGCTTCAAGGCCGTCAGACACCTCAAGGATAGTCTGGACGTCCGGCTCTCTGCCGAGGGCAGAGGAGACAAAGCGACGCCAAGGCTCAAAGTCGTCTACTGCAAGAACGCGGATCGGCATCAGATTGCTTCATGAAAGCACCAAGGAGGTTTCTGAATGAGCACCGGCAGAGCGCACTGCCGAGGACCTTCCCCTAAGGTCCGCAGCCTATTAGGCTAAGGGTTTTCCGCCATTCCTGTCAATAGAGCGATGGCAGTGCCCCGTTTGAAAATCTGTGGAAAAGAGTGCTGGGACCCGAGGGAAATATCCGATGAGGAATTGCCAGCGGCAAAACGTCCGCTTCCCGATGCCCTTAAAACCCCAGATTTCCGACGCGGAATAAAGTTCTTTTACAAGAAGAGAGGACAAATTACCACGTACCGATGCGCAGAATGAGCCCTGAATTGAATCGCAGGCCATCCGACGGATGGATTTGATCTACATTAGAAAGCCATGAGTGAGTGTATTCGAGATTTCCAATGCGCCAAGCGAGGGCGCGATTGACGACAAAATCCACGCCGCCTCCCATCGCCATCGCAAATCCATTCTCTTGGTGCTCTGTAGACCAGTCGCTCCGCTTTGGGTAGTGCGGCAGTGTGCCACTTCCGTCGTTCCAGGCGTCTCGCAACTGCTGCCTCTTCTCTGGGTCATCGATCTCGTGTGTGATCCTCCTGCCACCTATGAGCACCTGGGTAAAGGGCGAAATCCGCCGTGAAGCCCTTGGCGCCCATCGGACTCCTGCGGAATACAGTTCAGAATCACCGCTTTCGTTTTTGGGCATATTGATCACCAAGCAGCCAGTTACTTCCGCAACGAATTGCCACGACGGATTCATTCGAAGAGCTCCCGTTCCTCCACCGCCAACACAGCTTCCGCCGCCAAGAAAGCTTTCGTAATGGCTGGAGGCCATCAGCTCAATCGGAGCTTCCAGGGGAAAAGGTCCCATCACCTCTTGGCGAGAACTTTTGACAAACTCGAAGGGCTTCGCTCCCCCTGCTCGAGATGCCTCCAATAGCTGCTTTCTCAGAATGTGATTTTCCTTGAATAGGCCGACTCGCGTTGCCCGGTACCACGGCTCTTTGAAGCTCATCAGATTGGAGAACGCCCGACTCGGGTTTAGGAAGCTGCGCGCCAGTATCAGCAAAGGGCGGTTCGCCGTTCGATTTTCCAGCGCGGTGATTAGATAACGGTCCGCGATATCTTCGCTCATCATTTCACAAATGCCGAGAGTGGGCGTATTCACGAAGTCTATGAAACCCGGTGATTCATGCAATTGCACGTTGCCCAAAGACCCCTCGCTAGCGGGCCCAATCTTCCACTGTGTGCTCATGATTGCGGAGAACGACAGTGCGCGCAGCCGACTGATCCAATACTCTCGTCCCGAGCCCCACACTACCTGGCGGTATTTCGGGTCATTGTTCTGTTGAATGAAGCCAAATATGGCGCCTTCCATCGAGTGGGCGACGTAGTCGGTAATGAAAGGATCACCATCATCCCAGCCGCGAATCTCCGAAACGGATGCCATCCAATCGTGGAACCAAGGTCCGGTTAGCGCATCGCGTGTGCCTGCCTCAGTAGCGATGCGGAATGTGTGCATCACGCCTGTATACAGCCATGCCTGTTGTGTGGCACGACGCCACTGAAACGCTTCACTGTTCTGTTTGTGACTTTTTACGGGAGCGTCCTTGGAATTTATTGGCGGGGTTGGATGGAAAACGGAGTCGACATTAGATCCGACAGTCGCGTCTGTGGTTTGACCCGCCGCCGGCAAGGCAAGGCAAGATAGGAAAATACCTAACAGGCACCCGATTAGCGGCTTTAGATAGGACAAACTACGCGAACAGCGGTCTTGAATAGCACGGATTTGTATTCTTGAATCGGTTTCGTACGGAAAGGACGGCGTCGAAAAGCAGGGGGCGCTCACAAGATCTCCAACCTCCAATGCTCATCCTAGTTTTCGCATTGAACGAGAACTACTGGCAGAACTGCTAGCCTTCTTCCATCAAGCGGGTTGGTAAGCATTCATCAAGTGTGCGTCGTAGTGATCTTTTCGATTCTTATTGTCCTTAAAGTCGTGAGGTGCGAATCAGACTGTGGAACGACAAACTGGAGAAGCACTTCAGGGGACGCGAACTTTCGCGGCGCTAAATGGAGTAGGTGTGGGTGTGGGCCCCGTCGGAGGGCCAAAATAGAGCGCGCGAATCGACGCGGTCCGCCCAGTAACGAGCTCGCTCGCACCAGTGATTCCATCGAAATTTGTGCCGGATGAACCCACTGACAATTGGACAGTCACCGGACTTGTGAGCCCGAAAAGCGCGGGAAAAGACTGCATCGCAAAGGTGTTTGGAGGCGCTGAGCTGGCGACGTTGCCGGTCACTCGTGTGAAACGAAGATAGACAAAATCCACACTTGCGGCCGCAACAGTCGTTCCAGCGCCTGGCGTGAAAGAAACGACGTGTACTGCTAGAGTCTGACCTGGTGCTAAAACGGAGGCGTCCGTGGCTCCAGCAAAATTCGTAATCGGTACAATCAGATCTTTACTATCCACTACAAACGGCCTTGGGCTTACCAAGGTGACTTGCACTGGAGCGCCTAATTCCAGCGTGCTACGAATCAGACTGTTGTTGCTGGCAAGGACGATGTCGTTCGTGACGAGCTGGAACCTTGTAGACGACGAAGGTGGCAACCCGATAGTCCCCTCGATCCAATCTCCTTCCGTTATTGCGAGTGGATCGTATTCCAAAAGAGTCAGTGTGCCATCCGGGTTCAAAATCGTGTCCAGACTGGCCACCTGGCCCTGCCTCGCGCACGAGAATGTACTGCCAAGATTGAAAGTCGTGCAGTTGGACGACACAGTTGTCGAGGCTCCTGCGATGGCTGTTAACGGACCTCTAGTTGCGGTTTGAACCGTCACGCTTTTAGTAGCTTCATTTACCGACGAAATGACTCCTGTTACATCCTCCACAAAATCCAGTGCGGCGGGCGGCAAACTACTGGTGAGTGGGGGAAGCGTAATCGCAGTCACGGCATCAGGTGCCCCAAGGTTTAGCGCTGTGACCGCTTGGTTTTGTCCGTTTACAGTTAATGCCTTTGCGATATTTACGGTAATCGCAATACTGGTGCTTTGGCCGCGAGTCATCACCAGTGGGAATGAAGAAGTTGTGATGATGGGCGTAGCCGCTGTACCTTTCAGCGTAGTTAGGCTGCCGGGCGTGCAGCCTGTCAATCCTTGCGTCTGCGTACAATAGCTGACAGCCAAGTCCAAAAAACTTACCACCATATTCGTGTAAGTTCCCGGAGGGATCGTAGTAGAAATTGAGAGAAGGGCGGTATCACTCTGGAGCCTGGCTAGATCCACTTGGTACACGTCTGCATTGAGCGGCACATTCAGGGAACCACCCGTGGCGGAAGTCAGCGAAACAGCTACCACCGTGGTGCGGAAGGAAAAAAGATTGACAATGGCCGGGCTAGGCAAAGGAACGGCACGAAGAGTGAGAATCAGCGTGGCGTTGTTGCCTTGGCCCGCTCCTGGTGCGATCGGCTTAGCCGGCCCGCTACACGATTCCATCGAAAGAACCATTGCCAGGACGGAAAATGCGCAAAAGCTCTTGAGCTGCTTCCAGCACAACCCGGTCACAATTGATTTGCGAAGCCGACTCACGATGGCCCAACCACCATAAACGCAGAGCGTGTCCTTCGCTACATCACGCAGCAACTAGTAGAACTATCAGTCAGAAGTCTTTTGAGAGTGGTATTTTTGTTAAAGCGACTTGCCGATGGGAAGAGCAACGTGGACTACTGTGCCCCTTGAAGGGACCGAGCTAATCTCTAGCTTGCCGTCCAAAGCCAGAACCTGCTCCCGAAGGTATGTCAATCCGACACCTACAGTCCGCCTGTCGTCGAAGCCAACTCCATCGTCAGACACACGCAATACAGCCTCTCCGCCAGCTAATTTCAGCTCCATCGAAGCGGTTCTAGCATGGCTGTATAGGACGATATTTTGCAGCGCTTCTTGTGCTACCCGAAATAGACAGCCCGAAACTTCTAACGGAAAAAGAGATGTCACATTATATTCCGAGAATTCGATAGCGATCCCGCACCGTGCGCCGGTGTCCCGGCATAGCTTTTTTAGAGCGCGTGGTAGGCCCAGGTATTCGACCATGAAAGGATGCAGATCGTGGGATAGGTCGCGAATTCTGGTGGAAATGTCTGAGATCTGGTCGAAGACGCTGTTCAAAGGCGGTTTCGCAAAGATGAGCGACGCAGTTCGAAGCTCTTCAAGGTGAAGGCTGACGAGTGTCAGTCGCTGCAAAATGTTGTCGTGCAGTTCGCGAGCGATACGATAGTGTTCCAGATCCTGCGCATGGACCAAATTCCCACATTTTACGCGAAGACTTTTTTCATCGCTGCGCCTCTCAGCAAGTAGGGCTCCCGACAACAGGAATGATGCCGCCAGCACAGTCAGCATAAAATGAAGAGACAAAACCGCGTAACCCGGCGACTGCAATCCGAGCGGTCCTCGTCCGTGCATAGTAGTCCAGGCAGAAATCGCTGTGACAACCAGCAACGACGCAGTGACTGCTCCAGCCCCAAATCGCAGCAAAGCCCAAATCAAGAGCGGAAGGAGAGCGTAGATAAATGCCCAAACGCCCCTTCCGGCGCTATCCATTCCAAATACGAGGAGGCTCACCATCACCGTGCCTGCTGCTAACGCTGCTGCCTCGCAATATGCAAGGGTGTTTGCACGTCGGAACCAGGGGAGCCCTCGGAGCCCCAAGATCACTATAGTCGGCACGACGGTCAGGTCAGCCACGATGTTGGATGTAAGGCGAGTTAGCCAGAGACTCCAATAATCCCGCCCAAATCCGGAAAGGATCACTCCAGCCGCATCAAAGAACGATGTTGTCAGAGTCGGTAGAAAAACCCCAAAGATCAAGAAAACGATCACCCCGTGGACGCATTCAAACAAAGGTTTGCTTTTCTGGAATATTCGGATGCAAACGGCGCCAAGTAGCGCTTCCCCTGTGTTTCCGAAAAACCACCCTAGCGTCGTGGTCAACGGGATGCCGAGTCTCAACTGTGTCAGGAGATGAGCAGGAAGCACGGCCAAAATTAGCAACCACCAGATTCGCCGAGGAGTCAACAGGAGGGCTGCGAGAAGAATTGCGTTAGGAGGCCAAAAAACTGCAATCGGTGAGCCCTCTGGCGTCAGTAAGAAGCCAACTT
Source organism: Terriglobales bacterium (assembly GCA_035691825.1). GTDB lineage: Bacteria > Acidobacteriota > Terriglobia > Terriglobales > Acidobacteriaceae > Gp1-AA122. The sequence goes on from DASSIO010000027.1 coordinate 39,652, forward strand.
GAGATCCAGCGTAGTACGCGAGCGCAACCAGGAGGCCTATAAATGCGCTATGGACTACGGAGTAGGCTTGCGAGGCGTCCGTTTCGCCGGACAGAATTAGAGAGGCTATTGCCGTCCGCAATCGAACGAGAGGGAAAGCTGATTCACGATGCGTCATATTTGACGACCTCCCAAAGAACCTAGGTCACCAAATCTGTTCAAACCAAAGTATCCTCTGCTGTCATCACCGACTAGGTTGTATGGGTCTGACCTCTTCCCTGTCTAGGATCACTACGGGCATCCAAGCCGGCTTCAAGTCAGCTTGGTGCCCCAAGATTCCCGAATAACAAGCCGGGTCCCAGGACGGTGGTTCGTGGTCAGAACCTTGGAATGTATCTCGCTTTCCAAGTAACATTCAATGATATTCTTATGTATATTCCGAGTTCCCCGACATTCCTCAGAAAAGTAACCTGACCTCATAGCCGAGTGGATCAGCAAGCCCAATGTGTCACTTCCAGAAGTAATTGTCCGGAAACCTACTGAAAGCGGCCGCAGGTTGGCGGGCCAATCTTGCAATTGGCTTGTCGTCTGAGTTCCTCAACTTATGGCGGCATAAGGAAATGAGCTGGAGGTTCGGAAGAATGAACGGAGACTATTCGCATCCAAGGGAAACAAAGCGACGGCCGTCCTTCGCCAACTCGATTGCCGGAATCAGGTCAGTAGCCAAGCGAGGCTTGAGCACGTACCCACACGCGCCGGCTTCAAGGGCGGCCCGACACGTATCACGATCCTTTTCGACCGTGAGGAAAACAATTTTGGTCGATGGCCCAGCTTCGAGGATACGTTTGGCGGCTTCAATGCCATTTAAGACGGGCATAGAAAGATCCAGAATAACCACATCCGGCATCAACAAGGCAGCAGCGCGAACGGCGGCCTCCCCGTCATTCACCGCACCTACCACTTCACAAGAGTTCGCGGTCAGAAATTCGCGGACGTACTCGAGGACCGGAGTATTGTCGTCAGCCAACAAGATGCGAATTTTGGACAAGCGCACACTCCGTCCCTGATTGGGTGTCTAACACCCAAAAGACGACAAAGTTTTGCGTTCTACGAGGTATGGCCCGGGGAAAGCACGCCCCCTTACCCAAGTCGAGGACGTCCTGGGGAACTCAAAGCGACATTATCAGGGCTGCACGCGGTCGTGTCAACCGCCACTACCAGGGGGTGATCGCGCTAACCCGTGACCTGAGAGTGGCGCGGAGCACGCAGATGAAGCGCCAAATGCATGCATGCGCCCAAAATTCACACCGAGCGAGCAGGGTCATCGAGAGGGTGGAGGTACTTGATTAGGAGGACTTCGTTTCCCTTCTCGCTATAAACCAGTTCATCGACAAAGTGTTTGGTGAGCAATACGCCATAGCCACCTGGGCGGAAACCCCAAGCTTCTCGATAAAGAACGTGACGAATTGGGTCGTATGGAGGATTGTTAACAGCGGCGTGGTGAATCTCTTCCAACGAGAACCCTTGACCAGGATCCTTGATTCTGCACATAACCACTTTCGAGGTCCGCACATATGCGACTTCAACGTACTGGCTTGGATCGAAATTTCCTCCATGTTCGATCGCGTTGACCAGCATTTCGCGAAAAGCCGTTGCAACATCCTCTCTTTCAGGATGCGGCAAATCCGACATTTCTTCAAAAAACCGGACCAACCTGTCGCCCGTTTCCTTGTTGCAACGGGCGATGATGCTAATCCATTCGGGTGTGGCGGACACAAGTTCGATGCCATCATCCCAAAGCGGTGCACTTGCCGCGCATCGCACCATCTCGGCGAATGAGGCAGCTGAGAACGGTCGCGAGAAATAGCTGAATGCGCGCTCACGCATCGCCGTGATCACATCCGCGGGCGTGCTTTCGTCCGTGAGAATGATGAGGCGGACATGGGGACGCACGCGGCGGATGCGTCTTAAGAGATCGATATCTTCTTTGCCGCTAGATTCCGCCCCTGTAATGATTAGGTCGAAGGATTTTGCTTCAACGAGCTTCAATACGGACCGATTGTCTGGCGCATGCACAATGCTCCACTCTTTTGGATTGAGAACACTGGAAAGCGTTGTGGTTATCTCAGCGTCTGCGTCCACTATAAGTGCGAGCTTATGAGGAACTGACTGCGTTTGTGGCTGTCCGGCAGAGTCCATGGCCCTTTGCTCCACTCATGGCTCGAAAAGAAACTATCCACGGCTTAATCTCATCGATGGCTGTTCCGGTTTCGACCTACACTCAACCCCTAGATCCCCCTGCATGGTCGGCGTCATCCTACACACCCGCTGATCGTCTCTCGCCTGGGCAATCACGGTTTCCGCGATTAAGCCTGCGCCGAGTGGTGCACGGTTCGCACTGTCAGTCATGACAGTCCTCATGCCGACCCGTCGCGATTCGTTGACACGATGAAGTCGAAATGCGGAAAACAATGCAGAGTTCTTCCCTGGATCAATCGCAACTCAGTTTTTGGCTGTAACTTTTGACAGTTCCGTGTTGGGCATCGGTTCCGTAAGTTGCAACCCTGCGCCTAAGAACTACGAGCGCAAACCTCAGCGAAAAGTCTCGGAGCTGCAATGACAACCGCACCAAAAGCAACGGGCGCACGAGTGGACCAGTTTTTTACCGTCGCAGAAGCTCGATTCGACCGATGGCGCGCGCTGCTCCAGGCAGCGCGGATTTGGGAAGGCGTCGCAACCCGGCAGCCCTCCGAAAAGGAAAAACACCAGGCAGCGACGTCAGCCTCTTTTCAGGAATTGCGCCAGTGGGAGGACTTCTTTGCCTATCCGGGAGAATCGCTGTTGAGAACGCTCGGGGAACGCATCGCCTCGGGCGACGCGACGGGAAGCTCTCTTTTAGCGCAGTCTATCAGCACGGCTCTCCTCACACATTCGTATCGCAGCAATCGAGCGGACTGGGAACCTGAGGAGCGTCCCACAATAAATCTTGCGGAGCGCGTGCCTGGGTCCAGTGAAGAAAAGCAGTATCGGCCCTACTTCGAAGTATTGGTGGTAAGCCCTGCTCATTCAACCAAATGGTCGGAGTTGGCTCAGGATCTGCGCAAACTGCGCAGACCCCATGACAAGTTTATTTACGAACCAGTTTTTGTCGGCAATTTCGAAGATGCCGTTTTGGGGGCGATCCTCAATGGCAGCATTGAAGCCGTAGTCATCTATGAAGGCATTCCCTTAGCTTCTTCGCATTACAACCCCGTTTTGCGCGAATTCCTCGCTGCTCATCTCGCGGCCAGCAATGTGGCCAAGGAGACAGGCCAATTTGGGCTCGCGCTCGCGCAGGGACTAAAACAGCTGCGTCCCGAGCTCGATATTTATTTCCTGGGTGACCGGGAGCCGGAAAAACTTGCGGGTGACGTCCGTGGCGCGTGCATCCGACGCATTTTCTATCAGGTTGAGGAGCCTCTCGAGCTACATCTCAGCATCCTCGACGGCATCTCGGATAGATACAACACACCCTATTTTGACAACTTGCAAAAATATGCGCAGAGACCCATAGGGACGTTTCACGCTTTGCCCGTCGCAAGAGGCAAGTCAATTTTCAAGTCGAATTGGATCCGCGACATGGGCGAGTTTTACGGATTGAACCTTTTTCTAGCGGAGTCCTCAGCCACTACCGGCGGTCTAGACAGCCTGCTCGAGCCGACAGGAAACATCAAAGTTGCGCAGGAGAAGGCTGCACGGGCGTTCGGGGCGGATCATGTCTTTTTTGTCACCAACGGCACTTCCACGTCGAACAAGATGGTCGAGCAAGCTTTGCTGGCGCCCGGTGACATCATGCTCGTGGATCGCAACTGCCACAAGTCTCACCATTACGGAGCGGTGATCGCCGGAGCTTTACCACTTTATGTCGAGGCTTACCCTCTTACGCAATATTCCATGTATGGCGCTGTCCCCTTGCGGACCATCAAGAAGGCTCTGCTCGACCTGAAGGCTGAGGGAAAGTTAGATCGCGCACGACTCCTGGTGCTCACAAACTGCACTTTTGACGGACACATTTACAACGTTGAGCGCGTGATGGAGGAGTGCCTCGCAATAAAGCCTGACCTGATATTTCTCTGGGATGAAGCATGGTTTGGATTCGCAAGATGGAGTCCTTTCTATCGCCGGCGCACGGCGATGGGCGCCGCGGCGATCTTGGAGCGCAAATTCAAGGATCCCGCATATCACCAAGCGTACAAAGAACAGGAGAAAAAGCTAGGTTCAAAACCGACTGACAAGGCGCTTCTGGAGACTCGTCTGCTTGCCAATCCGGAAAAATTACGGCTCCGCGTATATCAGACAAACTCCACGCATAAATCCATGTCCTGTTTACGACAAGGTTCGATGGTGCTCGTGAAGGATCCGGATTACCACACGGTAGAAGAACAATTTCACGAGGCTGTTTTTACACATGCTTCTACATCACCTAATTTGCAGATCATCGCCTCGTTGGACGTCGCAAGGCGACAAATGGAGCTCGAAGGATACGAGCTGGTTAACCGCGCCATTCAGTTAGCGCTTGACGTTCGACAGGAAGTGAATTCTCACCCTCTTATTTCGAAATACTTCCGAGTTTTGGGTGCGGACGACATGATTCCCGCCGAGTTCCGCAGTTCAGGATTCGTCGACTACCTGACGCCAGGAATGAACTGGGCGAAAGCTGTGGAAGCTCTTAGGGAAGATGAGTTTGCGCTGGACGTCACGCGGCTCACGCTCGTTTGCGGCTCAGCTGGCTTCGACGGTACGCAGTTCAAGAACATGTTGGCCGCCGACTACGATATCCAGCTCAACAAGACGTCCAGGAACAGTGTGTTGCTTCAGACAAACATCAACAACACTCGCAGCGATATCGCCCAGCTCATAAAAGTGCTTGTGGAGATTTCACAGGGCATCGAAAAGAAACTAGCTGACGGAGGGAGCGCGGCGAAACAGACTTTTGCCGAGCGTGTGAAGTCGCTCATGACGGATGTTCCTAACCTCCCAACCTTCACATGCTTCTTCAACCGCTTCCGAGAAGACCCTTCGAGCATCACGAGTGAAGGCGACATGCGCTCGGCGTTCTTTGCAGCTTATCGCGAGAAGCAGTGCGAACACCTGAAGCTTTCGAGCCCAGAGATTGACAAACGTCTCAAGGACGGCCCTGAGCTAGTCTCGGCAAACTTTGTGATTCCGTATCCGCCCGGGTTTCCAATCATGGTACCGGGCCAGGTC
>DASSIO010000028.1:0-66815 GCA_035691825.1 Terriglobales bacterium
TTTATCATTAGTCGTCGGTCTTCAGTCGTCGGGCAACGTCCGACGTCTCGCAAAAAACGCGAAACCCTTCGACTCCGCTCAGGACAGGCTATGGGGCAACCCGGGCAATTCAGTATGGGCGCGGCACCAGCTGTCCGGCAGCCTTTCGCTTGTTCCAATTTCCGAAAACGGGAACACATTTCGCTTGACAACCTGGAAATGGTGATAACGTGCATCGCGCATTCGTACTCTCCCAACAATGCCCTTATGACAGACAATCATCAGTCGTGGTTTAGCGTTCTATCAGATTGGCCGTCGGTCGCGCGACTGGCTGTCGTTCTCGCCCTGCTCTTCGCCGTTTATTACGGCGTTGTGCAAACCCTTCCCAAGAACACCCAGGAGTTCAACATCAAGGGCGTAGGCAGCATCGTCTTTGCGCAGGAGACGAAACATGGCGCCGAGTATTTGGCGATCGTTCATCCACAAGGATGGCAGGAGACCGGGATCGCCGTTAAAGAAGGCGACAACTTGAGCTTCGAAGCCGGCGGTGACATCAACATTGACCTGGGAGGACTGGTTCACAGCATCGCGCGGCGACACGAAATTGAAGAGAACATCATCGGCAGGGAGAAGAGAGCAGGCCGGTGGCCGAAGGAGCGCGACACGTTCTCGCCGGACGACAGGTTTACCCCCCAGGAGAAAAACGACATCAAACCGCTCTGGATGTGGAGCGACCCGGATGGCACCGATGCCACTGGCGAACTCTCGATTCCGGCAAGGCGCGCAGCGAGCATTATGAGCTCGGTGAACTACGGCACGCTCTTGGGAGCAATACGGGAGACAGGCGCCACGCCGCAGCGCTCTGACGCGTTCAAAATCGGCAAACGCGGCAACGTCTCCGCGAATAAAAGCGGAAAGCTCTATTTCACCGTCAATGATGTTTGGGCGTATGACGATCCAACGTTTCCCAACAAATTCTTCGTCGATAACGTCGGATTCTTCTGGGTGAAAGTGACGGTAAGCGCAGCAAAGTAGGGGGAATAGTTAGTTACATTTCGACCAATTCCAACTTCCCCACTCAAGCCAACCCCGGGCTTGAGTGGGCCACCCGGCTGGCTATCCCGACGGTAGACCGCCGCCCTAAATTCTTGTCAAGCCTTCCCTATCAACTCAATTCCACACAAGTCCAATCTCTCCAAAGTGAAACGCTACGCTCGCGAAATGTCCCATTCATCCCACCCCATACGTCATACTGGAAGTAAGGCGGGGTGTACGCGCAGCTTCGCCGGCCGGTGCTCCCGGCCAGACAGATCTTTGAAAACCGATAACTGGCTGGCAGTAGACAGAGCTAAGTCGTGTAAATCGCGGATTTTGCGCGTAACTCCTGTAAACACCGGATTTTACAGAGAACGCAATAGGCGCCGTCTTTTCTTTTCAGCAACTTGCAAACAAAAAAGTCTAAAACGCAAAGTCCCTGAAACAAAAGACTTCAACAATCAAATACTACATATGGTGCTAATCATCTGAATCCAGAAAACCACAACATCTTGTGGTCTGCCTTTCTGTGAGCGTCTGGGACATGGGGTTATTCAAACGCGGAGCGAACCTGAGCCACTCGGCCCCTAGCCTCCCTCACGCTGACGCGTAAAATAGTCGTGAGAATTGGAGCCGTACATGACACCTGCCGCGGAATCTGCCTCCGCAAAAATCGACGCGAAGATCAAGGAACTTGGCGACTGGCGCGGGAAGACACTGGCGAAAGTGCGTGCCATCATCCACGACGCTGACCCCGAGATTGTCGAAGAGTGGAAGTGGGCGAAGGCGACATCGCCGGGGGTTCCGGTCTGGTCGCACGGCGGCATCGTGTGCACGGGAGAGACCTACAAGAATGTCGTCAAGATGACATTCGTCAAAGGCGCCGCGCTGAAGGACCCTTCCCGGCTATTCAACTCGAGCCTTGAGGGGAATGTCAGGCGCGCGATCGACATCCATGAAGGCGACAAGATCAACGAGGCGGCTTTGAAGGAACTGATCCGCGCGGCCGTGGCGCTGAACCTCAAAGGCAAGGAAAAGCCGAAGGCCCGGTGAGCATCCGCACCCGAGAGCGCGCCCAGTTGGAGACGGCATTCTTGACCCCAGGTTAGCGCCCAAAAAGCGGGCGCGAACCTGGGCCACCTGGCCTCCATGTTCAGAAGTGAATAGTGACTGAGTAGCCGTCTCAGCAGGCCTTTTGGAGCTAGCGGCTAAGAGCTAACAGCTAATCGCCATCACTCTCTGATACCGACTTTCTTGATTTGGCGGCCCACACGGATCAGCAGCTCGGCCGGGAGTTGCACATGAAAAACCAGGTCAGTCTTCACTTCTCCATCGATGCGGACTGCGCGCTGCTTGATCTTTCGCGAGCCGTCGCTAACCGACTCGGCCAGCCCACAGCGCGCCAGGAGCTTGTCCAGCTTGATAGCCTTGCCATTGCTGCCGCCAGCGGCAACATCCGTGTAAGCAATCCGAATTTCCTCAACGTGCTCCGGCGTTTCGTCTTTCTGAAACTGCCGCGCCCAGTCTTCCCCTGCCTGCGTCGCGGCGGCGGGTGAGTGGAAGTCGGCGACGATGCGGCGCGCCAGGTCCTTCTTGATGTTCATGGGATGCGCCTGGCCCGTGCGCATGTCGCGCTGCATCTTCTCTATTTCGGCCATGGACATGTCGGTCAGCAGCTCCCAATAGCGCCACATCATCTCGTCGGAGATCGACATCAGCTTGCCGTACATATCCAGCGGCTTCTCCAGGATGCCGATGGCGTTATTCAGCGACTTCGACATTTTCTGCACGCCGTCGAGACCCTCGAGGATAGGCGTGGTCAGCACGACCTGCGACTCCTGCCCGTAGTGCCGTTGAATCTCGCGTCCGACGAGCAGATTGAATTTTTGATCGGTTCCGCCCAGCTCGACGTCGGCATTCAGCATGACCGAGTCATAGGCCTGCGCCAGGGGATAGAGCAGTTCGTGAACGGCGATAGGTTTTTCTTCCTGGAAACGCTTATGGAATTCGTCGCGCTCCAGCATTTTCGAAACTGTGTACTTGGCAGTCAGGCGGATCCAGTCTTCCGACTTCATCGTGCCCAGCCACTCGCTGTTGAAGCGCACTTCGGCGTTTTTGGAATCGAGAATTTTCCGGACCTGGGCCAGATAAGTCTCCGCATTGCGCTTCACTTCTTCTGAGCTGAGTGGAGGACGTGTGACTGATCGGCCGGTTGGATCGCCGATCATGGCGGTGAAGTCGCCGATCAGGAAAATCACAGTATGACCGAGATCCTGAAAGTGCTTCAGTTTGCGCAACGGAACGGTATGGCCGAGATGCAAGTCGGGAGCGGTTGGGTCGAAACCGATCTTGACGCGCAAAGGCTTGCCGGAGGCAAGGGACTTCTCGAGCTTCGAGCGCAAGTCCGCTTCGCGGATGATCTCGTGAGCACCCTTGCTGATGTAAGCAAGCTGCTCGTCTATGGATCGAAATTTCGGCATCAGAAGCAACGATTATATTGACGAATTTAGGGATTGACGAATTTCAGGAATCATAAACTCCAATGTCTACTTGGTGAAGAAGTGGCTTCCGACATTGCAGGGAATGAATTTACAGATTTGCGGATTTGCGTGGCAGCTTTTTGGCGGTAAGTTGAGAAGCAACAAAAATGGCGAACAGTTCTCCAGCCCCTCAAATTCGGCAGTTCGACAATAAAGCGAGCTTCGCTACTTGTCAGTGACTTTCCTCACCATCCGTCTCCCCACAATCTCGAATTTTGCTTCGAGCACGATTTTGATGGCTTCGCTGTAGGCGATGTGTTCCTGTTCAAGAATGCGGGCAGCGAGGGTGTGCTCATTGTCGCTATCAAGCACGGGAATCGCGCGTTGCACAACAATGGCGCCATGGTCCAGTTCTTCGTCCACAAAATGAACTGTGCAGCCTGAGACTTTGACGCCATAAGCGAATGCCTGCTGCTGAGCTTCAAGGCCGGGAAACGCGGGCAGCAGCGAGGGATGAATGTTGAGAATTCGGTGGGGAAACTGCTGCACAAACCAGGGAGACAGCAGGCGCATATAACCTGCCAGGCAAATCAGATCGACATGGTGCTGCTTGAGCACAGCCGCCATTTCCTGATCGTGCTGCTTTCGCTCTATGCCCTTGGAAGGGATTACGAATGCTGCAAGGCCGCGCTGGCGGGCGATTTCGATCCCCGGCGCATTGGCGCGGTTGGAGATGACCACTGCAATGCGCGCGTTGGGAATGTGTCCTGCTGCTATGTTGTCGGCGATGGCGACGAAGTTGGAACCACGCCCGGAAAGCAGGATGCCAATATTTTTCAAGTTCTCGGTTCTCAGTTGTCGGTTGTCAGTTCTCGGTTCTCAGTTCTCGGTTCTCGGTTCGTGGTTCTCAGTTCTCAGTTCTCGGTTCGTGGTTCCTCCTTCTTGGTTCTTGGTTTTCAGTCCCATAGTAATTCCAAGGGGAAGCACGTTGCGACTCCGGCATTTGCTGAGGGTCCGAATACGTGGTGGGAGCTCTTTGGGCGAGGGAGGAAGGAGCGGCAGTTCCCTCCGGAGACGATCACGTGTAGACGACCTTGCGCTCGCCTTTGACGATGCGGCCAACGGTGTAGGGCTTTTCTCCTGCACGTTCCAGAACGTTTTGTGCTTTCTTAAACTTCTTGGAGGGGATCACCAGCAACATGCCGAGGCCCATGTTGAAGGTGCGGAACATCTCGTCCTGAGACACATTTCCGAGTTTCTGCAGGTGCTGAAAAATAGGTAGAACTGGCCAGGAACCAAGCTCGATCACCGCGGCGGTGCCCCGGGGCAAAACGCGGGGAAGATTCTCGCTTATGCCGCCGCCGGTAATGTGGGCCATGGCGGACACACATTCCGCATCGACGAGCTTGCGGACGGCAGCCCAATAGCTGCGGTGAGGCTTCATCAACTCGTTGCCCACTTTGCCTTTCATCTCATTGACGTAAGTGTCAGGCGTGTAGCGCGCGATTTCGAACAACAGCTTCCGAGCCAGCGAATAGCCGTTGGTGTGCAGCCCCGTCGATGCCAAGCCCAGGACGATATCCCCGGGTTCGACGGTCTTGCCAGTAACCACTCGCTCACGTTCGACCACTCCCACAATGAAGCCGGCGAGATCGTACTCTCCATCGGGATAGAAGCCCGGCATCTCGGCTGTCTCGCCCCCAATCAACGCGCAACCGTTATGTTTGCAGGCATCGGCAACGCCTTCCACGACCTTCTCGGCGACTTCGGGTTGCAGCTTGCCGGTGGCGAGGTAATCCATGAAGAACATGGGCGCGGCGCCCTGAACAGCGATATCGTTGACACAATGATTGACCAAATCGCCGCCCACCGTGTGGTGGACATTCATCTCGAACGCAACCTTTAATTTCGTGCCCACGCCATCCACGCTGGATACGAGCAGTGGGTCCTTGAACTTGAGAGGAATGGAGAAGAGGCCGCCGAAACCGCCGATATCGCTGAGCACGTTCTTATTGAAAGTCTTATGGGCGAGGTACTTGATGCGTTGCTTGGTGCGGTTGGCGCGGTCGATGTTAACGCCGGCGTCGGCATAGGTTACCGTGGCATTCGGGTTGTCTTCCGGGGCTACCACTGTTGGGAGTTACTGCAGGTCCTCTCTGGGATGACTACTTACAGGCGGCGTCATTTTAGCACGCCGAAAGAGCTGATGAGGCTCGCAGGACGACACGTGGCAGAAGGCTGGCAGACACACTGAGAGTTAGGGGTGTGAAATTGCGCAGGTGACAGCCGGGAACGGCGGATGACTTCCGCCAGCGTTAATGGGCTACGTAGGCAGCAAAGTAGTAAGCCAACACTCCAAATACCGCCAGGCCTGACACTCCGTAGGCGGTCAGGATCCAGATGCTGCGCGGTGTTTTCACGTGAGGAACGATTGCGGAATGCGGCTGAGCGGAAGAGCCTGAAGTCCCCTGGGTCCTGGTTTCCATAAAACCTCCTGAACTGGCCTTGGATCGAAAAAGCAGCTTAGCCGAGTGACTACTCTGAACTGCCTGGCGTCGGCAGCCGCTTACAACCCCACACTAATGCGGCGAATTGTACTACGGGTAGGCGAGCAGCAGCAAAAATTCCGGTGCTGGAACAAAAAACCCGGCCAAAGGCCGGGTTACTCTCGCGAAAGAGCGGCAGCTTACTTCTGTTCCGACTTCATCTCGTCTTTCTTCTCTTCCTTCGCTTCCTTCTTCTCTTTCTTGGCTTTCTTCTTGGCAGCCTTCTTCTCTGCCTTCATTTCCTTCTTGCTTTCCTTGGTGCTGTCCTGAGATGCCGAGTCCTGGGCGAAAGCGCCCGCCGACAGGGTAAGGGTCAGGGCGGCCGCAAATAACAGCGTGAGCAGTTTCTTCATATTTCTAAGCGCTCCTTATGGATTTTGTCTGTTCAAACTTCCGGGCGCACTGTTGCTTGGGATTGTGTAAGCAGATCACAATCCAGTGCGCAGGAATTGTAAAGCAGGGTAGCTGATTGCCCCAAGCCTAAAATGTCGGGGGGCTCTTCTAATTCCGAGTCGGAGAGAAGCCACAAGAATCAGGACACAGGTGTTCTGGATCACATAATTCAGATAACCGGCTGGATTAAACTCAGGTTCATGTCAACAAGCACAAAACCGGCGGCGAAGGTGGGCAAGGGCAAGCCTGCAGCGGATCGCGTCCATGACGTGCTGCGCGCCGAAGGTCATCCGCTGGACGGCATTTTTGCTCCGCAAACCGTAGCGGTTGTAGGCGCCACCGAACGCCCGGGGAGCATCGGGCGCGCCGTTCTGTGGAGCCTCGTCAGCAGCCCCTTTGGCGGAACCGTGTTTCCGGTCAGCGAGACGCGTTCCAGCGTTCTTGGCATAAAAGCTTACCGGCGTATTGCTGAAATTCCTGAGCCCATCGATCTGGCGGTGGTCGTGACTCCAGCCGCCGCGGTGCCGGACGTGATTGGCCAATGTGCCGGCGCAGGCGTGCGGGGGGCGATCGTGATCTCCGCCGGCTTCAAGGAACACGGCGAGGCAGGCAAAGAACTGGAGCGGCAGATTGTGGAGCGCATGAAGGGGAGCCAGCTGCGCCTGATTGGCCCGAACTGCCTTGGCGTCATGAATCCGCTGACCGGTCTCAATGCAACCTTTGCACCTCATATCGCGCGCGGCGGCAACGTAGGTTTCATCAGCCAGAGCGGCGCGTTGTGCACGGCAATTCTGGATTGGGCGGCGCGGGAAATGGTCGGGTTCAGCACCTTCGTTTCCGTAGGGTCCATGCTCGATGTGGGCTGGGGCGACCTGATTGACTATCTCGGAAACGATCCCCGCACGCAGAGCATTGTGATTTACATGGAAACGGTTGGGGATGCGCGGTCGTTCTTGTCGGCGGCTAGAGAAGTTTCGTTAACGAAACCCATCATCGTGATCAAAGCGGGCCGAACGGAGGCTGCAGCTTCGGCGGCGGCTTCGCACACCGGTTCCATGACCGGCAGCGACGAGGTGCTGGACGCAGCTTTCCGGCGCTGTGGAGTGCTCCGGGTCAGTTCGATCGCGGACCTGTTCTATATGGCGGAAGTCCTGGCTAAGCAGCCTCGTCCCAAAGGACCGCGCCTAGCCATCGTCACCAATGCCGGCGGTCCGGGAGTTCTGGCAGCCGATGCATTGATTGCGAATGGAGGAGCACTGGCGGAGCTTTCTCCCAAATCCATGGACGAATTGAACCAGTTGCTGCCGCCGCACTGGAGTCACAACAACCCAATCGATATGCTCGGTGACGCGCATCCTGAGCGCTACGCGAAAGTCCTGGAGATCGCCGCCAGCGATCCGAATATCGACGGCCTGCTTGCTATCACCTGCCCGCAGGGGATGGCGGAACCGACGCAGACTGCCGAGCGGCTAAAAAACTACGCTACCAGCACTGGAAAGCCGGTCCTTGCCAGCTGGATGGGTGGCGCAGAAGTAGCGGCGGGAGTAGATATTCTCAACCGCGCCGGAATTCCGACATTCCCGTTTCCTGACACGGCGGCGCGCATTTTCGATTACATGTGGCTCTACAGCTACAACCTGCGCGGGCTATATGAGACGCCGGTACTGCGGTCGCGGGAAGAAGGCCTGGATCGCGCCGCGGCCGAGGCTATCGTTGATCGAGCGCGGCATGCAGGCCGCATGATCCTGACTGAAACCGAGTCAAAGGAAGTACTGTCCGCGTACGGCATCTCGACGGTTCCGACCGTGGTAGCGCAAGGCGAAGAGGAGGCGGTTCGATGCGCCCAGGAGATTGGGTTCCCTGTGGTGCTCAAGCTCTTTTCCGAAACGATTACTCACAAAACCGACGTCGGCGGCGTGCAACTGAACCTCACCGATGCTGCGGCGGTCCGGCGCGCTTACCGCATGATAGAAGCCTCGGTTCGGCAAAAGATTTCAGCGGGTGATTTCCTCGGCGTCACGGTTCAGCCCATGGTGAAGCTTGACGGTTACGAGCTGATCCTGGGCAGCAGCGTGGACCCGCAGTTCGGCCCGGTGATTCTGTTTGGCACTGGTGGGCAACTGGTGGAGGTATTTCAGGATCGCGCACTTGCACTTCCGCCTCTGAACACGACGCTGGCGCGACGGATGATGGAGCACACGAAGGTTTACCAGGCTCTTCAAGGAGTCCGCGGGCGGGCGCCGGTCGACATGGAGGCTCTTGAAGAAGTATTGGTGCGCTTCAGCCAGTTGGTGGTCGAGCAGAGCTGGATCAAGGAAATCGACATCAACCCTCTGCTTGCATCGGCCGAACGCATACTCGCCCTGGATGCACGGATTGTATTGCATGGACGCGAGGTCACCGAAGACAGGCTGCCGCGTCCCGCGGTTCGGCCGTATCCCATGCAATATGCATCACCGTGGACCTTGAAAAATGGCGAGCCGGTCACGATTCGTCCGATTCGGCCGGAAGACGAGCCCCTGATGGTGGGGTTTCACAAGAAACTTTCGGAGCGCAGCGTGTACCTGCGCTACTTTCAGCCGCTGAAGCTGAGCCAGCGGACGGCGCATGAGCGGCTTCGCCGCATCTGCTTCACCGATTATGACCGCGAAATGGTGATGGTCGGAGAGCACGTTGATAAGGCCGGTTCTCCGGAAATAATCGGAGTTGGCAGGCTAAGCAAGTTGCACCGCCGCGACGAGGCGGAACTTGCGGTCCTAATCGATGACCATTATCAGCACCTGGGGCTGGGAACAGAGCTCTATCGACGACTGATTGCCATCGCGCGGGTCGAAAAACTGAAACGGCTGCAGTCGACAGTGCTCGCCGAAAATCAGGAGATGCGGGCCATTCTGCAGAAGCTGCAGTTCCGCATGAGCGCCGACGGAGAAGACAACACGGTTCGCGCCGAGGTTGAATTGTAGAAGGTCGCGGGCAAGGCCGGCTCCGAGCGACGTCGGAGGGAGGGCTGCTTCTCAACGGCTCTTCGCGGACAGGAGTGTCCGCGCCACACTGGATTGTTGTTTTGGCGGATTTCCCGCTAGACTACCTGTCGTATTTCGATACGTGTTGCGCCTCGAGGAGACCGGAATGCGATTCCTGTCCGTGGTGGTCGTGACGATCCTGGCTTTATTTAGCGCTGCCGTCGCTCAGAAGCCGACTCCGCAGAAGTCAAAACCTGCCGCGCAACAAGCGCCGGCAAAAGAATCGGAAACGAAACCCAGTACGGCTGAGGCCGCGACTCCACAGAAAAACGCGGAACCCGCAAAGTCCGGCGAGGACAAGGAAGAGCACTTCGATATGACCGAAGTGGCGCCCATCGTCACGCACCATCAGATCACCATTGAGGGGAAGGCGCTGCGGTACACCGCAACTGCGGGACGGCTTCCGATCAAGCGCGGCGACGGCAAGATCGAGGCGGAGATGTTTTTCGTCGCTTACACGCTCGATGGCGAGGATATTGCGAAGCGGCCGCTGAGTTTTGCCTTCAACGGCGGACCGGGTTCGGCCACGGTTTGGCTGCACATGGGAGCTCTCGGTCCCAAGCACGTGGTCCTGCAGCCCAACGGCTTCATGCCGGCGCCGCCATTTCGCAGCGCCGACAATCCTTACACCGCGCTCAGCCGCACCGACCTGGTCATGGTCGATGCCATTGGAACCGGGTTCAGCCGTGCCGCTGGCGACGAGGAGCTGAAGAAATTTCTGGGGGTCAAAGGCGACATCGGCGCGTTTGGCGAATTCATTCGCGCCTATCTCACGCGTTACGATCGCTGGGGCTCGCCGCTATTTCTTATCGGCGAAAGCTACGGAACCACGCGCGCCGCCGGTGTCGCCGGTTATCTCGTGGACAATGGCATCACCTTCAATGGCATCACGCTGCTATCTACCGTGTTGAATTTTGAAACTCTGGAATTCACCAAGACTAACGACTTGCCCTACGAACTGATTATTCCTTCGTACACGATGATTGCGGCGTATCACAAGAAACTCGCGCCCGAACTCATGCAGGATTTGGCGAAGACACGCGCGGAAGTGGAGCATTGGGCGGCCAATGAATACGCGCAGGCGCTTGGCAAAGGCGATGCCATGACCCCGCAAGAGCGCCAGACTGTGATCGAGCAGATGGCCCGCTATACGGGTTTGAGCAAGGAAATTATCGACCAGGCCAACCTGCGCATTGATGTTTCGAAATTCACCCACAACCTGCTGCTCGGCCAGAAAGTACGGGTGGGCAGGCTCGATGGCCGCTTCACGGGACCCGATCCCGAGGGTCTGCTCGACACTCGGTTCTACGATCCCAGCATGACGGGACCTCTGTCGCCCTACACCGCCGTGTTCAACAATTACGTTCGCACCGAACTGGGTTACAAAACCGACATGCCGTACAAGGTGTTTGCCTTCCAGGGAGGATCAGAATTCAAGTGGGAGTGGGGTTCGGCCGAGGAAGGTTTCGCGGACACCGCGAGCGCCTTACGGCAGGCGATCACGAAAAATCCCTACATGAAGGTTCTGGTGATGGAAGGCTACTACGACCTGGCTACTCCTTATTATGCCGCCAACTACACCATGGACCATCTCGACCTGCCACCCAACCTGCGCAGCAACATTTCTTTTTCTACTTACGATGCTGGACACATGGTGTATATCGACACGCCTTCGCTGGCAAAGTTCAGCCGCGATTTGACAGCGTTCATCGATAAATCGCTGGCAGGGGGGCAATAGAGTCCGCGTACTCACTGACGTGGCGCGTACGACGGCGTCTTGTAAAGAGAAGTTTTGATTAACTCGCAGCGGCGGGACCCGAGGTCCCTCGACTTCAAAGAATTGTCGGAAACCTGCAATTCTGCTCCGCTCGGGATGACAGAGCTGCGGTCGATCACGGTTTCCCTAGTGAGTCATAGCGGCGGGTGGCGGTCATGCCATTCCGTGGCTTGCTCGTAGGCATGGGCCAGGGCCAGCACTCGATTGTCAGCCGAGGCTGGACCGGCGATCTGCAATCCAATAAGAAGACCCGCCTTGGTGAATCCACAAGGAACGGAGATCGCGGGAAGCCCCCAGGCGTTGAAGGGATGAGTATTGGGGAGCATGCGGATTTCCGCGGGACGCAGCGCCTCAGGGTTCGCCCGCAGCTCCGCTATCGTAGGCGCCGGCACGGGAACGGTCGGCGTGATCAGAACATCCACATCCTCAAATACAGCGCGAATGTTGCGGCGCTCTTTTTCCATTTCCGCCTTTAGGCTGCTGCGCTCTTTCTCGGAAAAACGCTCTCCAGCGCGAAGGCGGCGGAGAGTCTCGGGATCGTACAACTCCGGAGATCGCGAGACGTACCGCGCATGGTAGGCGTAAGCCTCCGCCGCAAGCAGAGGGCGGTCTGGGTTGACGGATAAGTTGATATCGCGCACGTTCGCGACAAGCCCACGAATAACCGAAACCGCCGCGTCCACCGCGGACGCTACTTCCAGATGCAAGTTGTCAAAGAAATGCTGCCGAGGGATACCCACACGCAAGTCGCGCACGCGTGACGCCGCTTCGCTTTGGCGATCGGCAACGGTAGTGCTGTCGCCAACGATCGCGTCGAAGACAGCAGCCGCATCGGCAACACTCGTGGTCAGCGGGCCCACGTGATCCAGTGACTGGGACAAAGGAATGACACCGCGAGTGCTCACTCGCCCATAGGTTGGCTTGAAGCCGACGATTCCACAGAGCGCGGCCGGCAAGCGAACGGATCCGCCTGTGTCGGTTCCAATTGATGCATAGCACATGCCGGCCGCAACCGCTGCCGCTGATCCACCCGAAGAGCCGCCCGCAATGTGCTCCGGATTCCATGGGTTTCGAACAGCTCCAAAGTGGCTGATGAGCGAGCTGCCCCCATAGGCGAACTCATGCAGGTTCTGTTTGCCGATAATAATTGCGCCCGCGGCTTTAAGCCGATGGACGACGTCGGCATCTTCCGCGGGGATGCGATCTTTGAAAAGCGCGCTGGCCGCCGTGGTGCGAGTTCCGGCGGTGTCGATAATATCCTTCAATCCGATAGGAATGCCGTGCAGCGGACTGCGCCAATTTCCGGATCCAATTTCTTTTTCGGCGATTCGAGCAGCCTCCAGAGCAGACTCGGCCGTCACAGTGATAAATGCGTTGAGAACAGGGTTGAGCTTTTCGACGCGATTGAGGCACTGTTGGACCAGTTCCACGGCAGACACGGCACGCTTTCGCAACTGTGCTGCAGCTTCCAGAATCGCCATGGCTGAGAAGTATATCGTTGGCCGACATGCGGCGGGGCGGCTTGAAAAGACTATAATCTCAACTTGGCCTTACCTGGCCGTGGGGGCTGGTAGATGTCCGAGTTGACCATTGCGCCCGTCGCGCTGCGCGGATTTTTCCTGGATAACAAATGGGTGGAAGAAGGAGAGCCGGTCGAAGTGCGCTCTCCGTATGACGGCGCCGTCATCGGGCAGGTGTTTCAAGGAACGCGGCGGCACGCGGAGGCGGCGATCGCAGCCGCGGTCAAGGCATTCGGAACTACGCGCCGGTTGCCCGCATTTGAAAGGCAGCGAGTCCTGCGGCGAGTCGCGCAAGCCATTGCCGAACGCAAGCAGGAATTCGCGCGCGCGATTGCCCAGGAAGCGGGCAAGCCGGTTCGGCTGGCGCGCACTGAAGTTGACCGGGCCGTATTCACCTTCACCGTGGCGGCGGAAGAGAGCACGCGAATGTACGGCGAGTATCTCCCGCTCGACTGGCAGGAGTACACGGCAGGACGATGGGGCATCGTGCGGCGTTTCCCGCTGGGTCCGGTCGCAGGTATCACTCCTTTTAATTTTCCTCTGAACCTGGTGGCGCACAAGGTTGCGCCGGCTATTGCCGCCGGTTGTTCCATTGTCATCAAACCCGCGCCGCAGACGCCGATCAGTGCTTTGCTGCTGGCGGAATGCGTACAACAGGCGGGCTGGCCCGACGGCGGTCTCAACGTAGTGCCCCTTTCGAACGAAGATGCAGGGCTGCTGGTCACCGACGACCGTCTCAAACTGATCAGTTTCACGGGGAGCGCGGCCGTCGGATGGGACATCAAGCGCAAGGCAGGAAAAAAGAAAGTCGTTCTTGAGTTGGGCGGAAACGCCGCCGCGATTGTGCACAGCGACGCCGATGTCGCCTATGCCGCCGAACGTTGCGTTGCCGGCGGATTCAACTACTCAGGCCAAACCTGCATCTCAGTGCAGCGCATCCTGGTAGAGCGTTCTGTTTACGGGCAGTTCACCGATCATCTGTTGGCTGATGTCGGCAAGCTGCGCAGCGGCGATCCACTGGACGAGAGCACAGACGTTGGCCCGCTGATTCGGGAAGCCGATGCGGCGCGGGCGGCTGACTGGGTACAACAGGCGGTGCGAGGCGGGGCTCGCCTGCTTTGCGGGGGCCAGCGCAAAGGGTCGATGCTGGAACCAACCGTGCTGACCGGCACCAAATCTGAGATGAAGGTGAACTGCCAGGAAATTTTCGCTCCCGTGGTCACGGTGGAACCTTACGACGACATTGACGAGGTTCTGCGCGAAGTTAACGATTCTCCTTACGGGCTGCAGGCGGGCATTTTCACACGCGATTCCAAGTTGCTGTTCAGAGCCTATGAGGAGTTGGAAGTGGGTGCGGTCGTCGCAGGAGATGTTCCATCATTTCGCATTGACCACATGCCTTACGGCGGCATCAAAGATTCTGGATTGGGCCGAGAAGGGTTGCGCTACGCCATCGAAGACATGACCGAACCGAAACTGCTAGTCATGAATCTTCGCTGATGGTCGTGAGGAGTTGGCGCGAGTCTCACGATTGAGTTCAGCTGCTGTTTTTCTTTCATCGGACATTTATGTGTGCGGTTTGCATGCCGCGAATGGCGAGCGCCTGTTATAATCACAAGTTTTCGTGATCGCCGTCACGACCACTAGTGACTACTGGACATTCTGCATGAACCGGGAACCCTGGCGACGGTTCCCGCATCGCTGGAAAGTCGTCATCGATGGCTCAGATTTTTCATCGCAGTACCAACACAATTTCTCGTGCCACGATATTTGGCGCCGTGTTCATCCTCTCCCTGGGATTTTGGGCGGCATTGAAAATTGAGCGCTCCCCTTACGTGACTTATGCCGGCGTGGCGCGGCCCCAACCGGTTCCGTTCAGCCATCAGCACCATGTTTCTGGGCTGGGCATCGATTGCCGGTACTGCCACACTTCCGTCGAGGTATCGCGGTTCGCGGGCATCCCCCCAACGAAGACTTGCATGAATTGCCATTCGCAGATCTGGACCAAAGCGCCCATGCTGGAGCCGGTGCGGGAGAGCTTCCGCACGGACAAGTCGCTGGTCTGGATGCGGGTGAACGATCTGCCGGATTTCGTTTATTTCGACCACAGCATTCATATCAACAAAGGCGTGGGGTGCAACACCTGTCATGGGCCGGTCGACAAGATGCCCTTCATGTACAACTACGCCTCGCTCAACATGGAGTGGTGCCTGGAGTGTCATCGCGCGCCGGAGAAGAATCTTCGCCCGCGCGACCAGGTGTTCAACATGCACTATGAGCCGCCGAGCGGAACCAGCCCAGTGCAATTCGACGGCAAAACCTTTACCGAGCAGAACGATCTCGGGCTTTATCTGGTGAAGAAATACAAGCTCCGCACCGTGACTGACATTACCAGCTGCAGCACCTGCCATCGCTAGGCGATGCTGACCGCTCAAAGAAGGCGGACGACGGAAGAATGATGGACGAGACCAGCAAGGCGCATCGCGAAGAAGTTTGTCCGGGAAAGAAGAAGCTCGACCTGGTGCAGATTCGCGAGCAGATTGAAACAACCAGCGGACCGGAGTATTGGCGCAGCCTGGAAGAGCTTGCCGGCAGCGAAGAATTTCAGCACTTGATGCACCGGGAGTTTCCCAGGGGCGCATCGGAATGGCTGGACGGAGTCTCGCGCCGCGGCTTCATGAAACTGATGAGCGCGTCGCTGGCTCTGGCCGGAATGACAGCTTGCACGAAGCAGCCTCCCGAGAACATTGTTCCGTATGTTAAGCAGCCGGAAGAGGTCGTGCCAGGCCGCCCGATGTATTTCGCCAGCGCCTTCACGCTGCGCGGCTACGCGACACCGATTTTGGTGGAGAGTCATCTCGGACGTCCGACCAAGATCGAGGGTAACGCGCAGCACGCGGCCAGCCTCGGCGGCACCGACGTCTTTACGCAGGCTTCGCTGCTGGAGTTGTACGATCCTGACCGGTCGCAGACCATCACTTACCTGGGCGATCCGTACTCCTGGGCGTCCTTTCTGCAGGCTTTTCGCGCACCGCTTTCGGCCGAGAAGGCGATTCAGGGCGCCGGCATTCGCATTCTGACCCAGACAATCTCGTCACCAGCGCTGGCCGACCAAATTCAGTCATTTCTCAAGGCATATCCGGCGGCCAAGTGGCACGTGTATGAACCGGTGAATCGAGACAACGCGTATGCCGGCGCGCAGATGGCCTTTGGGCAACCGTTGGAGGCGCAATACAAGTTCGACAAGGCCGACATCATCGTTTCGCTCGATGCTGATTTTCTGTATAGCGGCTATCCGGGATTCACCCGCTATGCGCGCGATTACGCATCGCGGCGCAATCCCGACGGCAACATCAGCCGAATGTACGTAGTTGAGAGCACGATGACTTCGACCGGGGCGAAAGCCGACCATCGCCTGCCGGTACGGGCAATGGAAATTGAGCGCTTTGCCCGGGCGATACACATGATGCTTGGAGACGACATCGACGAGAGTCTGGTCCCAGCAGAGCAAAGGAAATTTCTCGAAGCAATTGCCGGTGATTTGAAGAGTCATCGCGGGACCAGCATTGTCATCGCCGGAGACAACCAGCCGCCCGTCGTCCACGCGTTCGCACATGCGATCAACCAGGCATTAGGCAATATCGGAAAAACGGTTTTCTACACCGATCCGGTGACCGCAAATCCGGTGAACTCCAATGAGTCTCTGCGCGAACTGATTGGCGATATGCGCTCGGGGAAAGTCGACATGCTGCTGATTCTCGGCGGCAATCCGGTGTATGACGCTCCCGCGGATTTCGGCTTCGGCGATGCCCTCAAGAATTCAAAGATTCCGCTGCGCGTTCATCTCGGGCTTTATCAGAATGAAACTGCGGAACTGTGCCAATGGCATGTGAACGAGGCTCACTATCTTGAGTCGTGGGGCGATACCAGAGCGTATGACGGGACCGTCAGCATTGTTCAGCCGCTGATCGCGCCCCTTTATAACGGCAAAAGCGTTTATGAATTTATAGCGCTGCTCGCCGGACAGGCAGAGGCGACCGGCTATGAAGTCGTCAAAGGATACTGGCAGAAGCAGCATTCCGGGGCCGATTTCGATTTCTTCTGGCGGAAATCGCTGCACGATGGATGGATTGAAGGGACGACGTTTACGCCCAAGCAGGTTGGGCTGAAAACGACAAGCCTTCCTGCGGCCGCAGCTCCCGATGACAAGACGATCGAGATCAACTTCCGCCCCGATCCTTCGATCTGGGATGGACGTTTCTCCAACAACGCGTGGCTGCAAGAGCTGCCGAAGCCGATGAGCAAAATGACCTGGGATAACCCGGTGTACATCGGAGTTGAAATGGCGAAACGGCTTGGCGTCGAAAAGAAGGACATGGTCGAAGTCGAGCTGCAGGGCAGGAAGATTCAGGTCCCGGTGTGGGTGCAGGCCGGACAGCCCGACAATGCAATCACGGTGTTTCTCGGGTACGGACGCAGGCTGGCGGGTCGCACCGGCACCGGCTTCGGTTTCGATTTCTATCCGTTTCGAAACAGCGGCATATCCTGGTTCGCAAGTGGCGCGGTCATTCGCAAGGTAAGCGGCTCGTTCGAGCTAGCCTCCACACAGGGCATGCAGAGCATGGACACCGCGCTTGGCGAGCGTCCTCTGGTTAAGGAAGCGGATCTCGACGAGTACCGCAAAGAGCCCAAGTTCGCGCAGGACGACGAAGTGGCCCGCGACGATACCCTCTATGCGACGGTGCCCGGCTGGGACTACCACAAAGAGCCGTACTCATGGGGCATGACCATCGACATGAATGCGTGCGTCGGCTGCAACAACTGCATTGTCGCGTGCCAGTCGGAGAACAATATTCCGGTAGTCGGCAAAGAGCAGGTGATTCGCGGGCGCCACATGCACTGGCTACGAGTCGATACTTACTACAAGGGTGACCGCGACAATCCCGAGGCGTTCTTCCAGCCCGTACCGTGCATGCAGTGCGAGAACGCGCCCTGCGAAGTCGTTTGCCCCGTCGGCGCAACCACTCATAGCACCGAAGGGCTGAACGACATGGTGTACAACCGCTGCGTCGGGACGCGCTATTGCTCCAACAACTGCCCGTACAAAGTGCGCCGCTTCAATTTCCTGCGCTTCCAGGATTGGGAGACGCCGCAGTACAAGATGATGCGCAATCCCAATGTCACCGTCCGCAGTCGCGGGGTGATGGAGAAGTGCACCTACTGCGTGCAGAGGATCACGCAGTTTCGCGTCGATGCGGAGCGAGCCGACACGCTGATCAAGGATGGCCAACTGCAGACTGCGTGCCAGCAGTCCTGCCCATCCAACGCAATTATTTTCGGCAACATCAATGACCCCAACAGCCGAGTGTCCAAATTGAAGGCTTCCGATCGAAATTACGGGCTGCTGGCGGAGTTGAACACGCGGCCACGAACGACGTACTTAGCCGAAGTTCGCAATCCTAATCCCAAACTGAAAGAAGCGGCGATGACCGGTTCGGCCGCCGAGACGGAGCGCAGTTAAGCGATGGCTGACCAAGTACAGGTTACGGAAACCCACCGCAAGCCTCCGGTGATTGCGCCCGGACACACGTTCGCTACCATCACCGACAAGATCAGCTCCATCGTGCTGACGCGCCCCGTGTCGAACGGCTGGCTGTTTGGTTTTGGCATTGGGTTCCTGATCACCATGATGCTGATGTACGCCATCGGCTACCTGTTCCTGCGAGGGGTCGGCATCTGGGGCGTGAACATTCCCGTGGCTTGGGGATTCGCCATCGTGAACTTCGTGTGGTGGATTGGAATCGGCCACGCAGGCACGCTGATCTCCGCAATTCTGTTTCTGGTTCGCCAGCCTTGGCGTAATTCGATCAACCGCTTTGCCGAAGCCATGACGCTGTTCGCGGTCGCGTGCGCGGGCATGTTCCCGCTGCTGCACCTGGGCAGGCCCTGGCTGTTTTATTGGCTCTTTCCCTATCCGAACGTGATGAATTACTGGCCGCAATTCCGCAGCCCGCTGGTGTGGGATGTGTTCGCGGTCTCAACCTACTTTACGATCTCGCTGGTGTTCTGGTTCATCGGTCTCGTTCCGGACCTTGCCACGCTTCGCGACCGCGCCGAGAACAAGTGGGCGGCGATGATCTACGGGATGCTGGCCATGGGCTGGCGTGGTTCGGCGCGGCACTGGAAGCGCTACGACAAGGCGTATCTGCTGTTGGCCGGACTGGCGACGCCGCTCGTGCTCTCGGTGCACACGGTCGTCAGCTTTGATTTTGCTATTGCGATAGTGCCGGGCTGGCACACTACGATCTTCCCACCTTATTTCGTGGCCGGAGCCATCTACTCCGGATTCGCCATGGTGCTCATGCTGGCGATCCCAATCCGGAAATTGTATGGGCTGGAAGACTTCATCACGATTCGTCACCTCGACAACTCGGCGAAAGTTATGTTGGCGACGGGCCTGATCGTGGCCTATGGCTATGCGACGGAAGCGTTCATGGGTTGGTACAGCGGCGATCATTTTGAAAATTTCCTGCGCTGGAACCGCCTGCATGGGCCCTATGCGGCGGTCTACTACTCGCTGCTTTTCTGCAACGTGATTTTCCCGCAGGTGCTCTGGTTCCGGAGGTGGCGAGTCAAACCGGCGCTGCTGTTCTTCGTCTCGTTCGTCATTTTGACCGGCATGTGGGTGGAGCGGTTCGTGATCGTCGTCATCAGCCTGCACCGCGACTTCCTGACTTCTTCCTGGGGCATGTACTACCCGACGAAGTGGGACTGGATGACGTTTATCGGCACACTGGGCTTCTTCGCTTTTGCCTTCTTCCTCTTCGTGAGAATTCTGCCGATGATTTCCATTTTCGAAATGCGGACACTTCTGCCCGAGGCGGAGGTTAAGGCGGAATGAAACGCACTCCCATTTACGGGCTGATGGCGGAATTTGCGACTCCGAGCGAGATTGTCGTTGCCGCGCATCGCACCTATGAGGCGGGCTATCGCAAGATCGATGCGTACTCGCCGTTTCCTATTGAGGAACTCGCGGAAGCAATCGGCTTTCATAAGGACGGAGTGGCCCTGGTCACGCTTGTCGGCGGACTACTCGGGTTGTTAGGCGGCTACATCCTGCAGTACTGGATTCACACGATCAATTACCCCACCAACATCGGCGGGCGTCCGCTGAATTCCTGGCCGGCGTTCATTGTGGTCACCTTCGAAATGACCATTTTGTTCGCGGGCTTGGCAGCCGTGTTCGGAATGCTGGCGCTCAATGGGCTTCCCATGCCGTATCACCCGGTGTTCAACGTCGAGCGGTTCGCTTTTGCCAGCAAGGACCGCTTTTTCCTGATCATCTTTTCGTCTGACGCACAATACGACGCCGCGGCAACGCGACAGTTTCTGGAGAGCCTCGAACCGCGAGCGGTGATGGAGGTCCCCAGCTAGCCATGCTGAACCTCCGCCGAATTTTGCCGCTCGCACTACCGACGCTGTTGCTGTTCGCAGGCTGCCGCCAGGACATGCACAACCAGCCGCGCTACAAGCCGCTGGCGGAAAGTGATTTCTATGGCGATCTGCGCTCGGCGCGCCCGCTGCCGGACGGAACAGTGGCGCGTGGCGAATTGCACGCCGACAGCTACTTCTATACCGGCATGCTTCCCGGAACGAATACGCCGGGCGATTACATGCCGTTTCCGGTGACGGAACAACTTATGTCGCGCGGGCGCGAGCGCTTCAACATCTACTGTGCTCCCTGCCATTCGCGCCTGGGCGACGGCAACGGCATCGTGCCTTCGCGAGGTTTCGCGCGCAAGCCCCCCAGCTATCACATCGACCGGCTGCGCAAGGCGCCGCTGGGATATTTCTTTGACGTGATGACGCACGGCTTCGGCATGATGCAGGACTACGCTTCGCAGATTTCGCCAGAGGACCGGTGGGCGATCGTTGCCTACATTCGCGCGCTGCAGCTCAGCCAAAACACTACCGCGGCTGACTTGCCGGAGGGGCAGGCGGTTCCATCCCAGGCGCCGGACTTTCGCGGTCAGCCGCCAACCGGCGGAGTTCTTCCCGAGCTCAAGCCGGCATCGCCCAATCCGCCACAGGAGCCTAAATGAGCACGCCGCCTATCGCCGCAGCCGATCTGCTGACGCCGCCATTTGCGCGCAAGATCCAGCGCCGCTCGTTAGTGATCGGACTCGTGTTCGCCGTGGCTACCGTGATCGGGTTTTTCGTCACCCCGCGCGTGCAGTTCCTGCACGCCTACCTGTTGGCGTACATCGGCTGGTTGGGACTCACGCTCGGCAGCATGGCCTTTCTGATGATGTGGTATCTCACGGGAGGCAAATGGGGCATCACGGCACGGCGAATCGTCGAAGCAGGAATGAGAACTATACCGCTCATGGCGGCCCTCTTCATTCCGCTCGCAGCCGGAGCGCGCTGGCTGTACGACTGGGCCGATCCCAACAAAGTCGCTCACAGCAAGGATCTCGCGCATGCCCGGCTCGGCTATCTCAACCTGACGGGCTACTGGTTACGGGGCATAGTCTACATCGTGATCTGGCTCGGTCTAGCGTACATCCTGAGCAAATGGTCCGCGGAGCAGGATGCCCCTCCCGTTCGCGACATGAGCCGCCGCTTCGGACGGTTGAGCGCCCCAGGACTGATCCTTTACGTGTTCACCATTACCTTCGCGGTGATCGACTGGGTGATGTCGCTGGACGCCGCCTGGATCTCAACCGTGTACGGGCTGATCTATGTGGCCGGACAGGTGCTGCTGGCCATCTGCTTCCTCGTCATCGTGGAAACGATGTTGAACAATTACGAGCCCTACTCGAAGTTCCTGACCGCGCAGAACCTGAAGGACCATGGCAACCTGATGCTCACATTCATCATGCTGTGGGCGTACATGTCATTCTCGCAGTTGTTGATTATCTGGGCGGGGAATCTGCCGTCGGAGATCAGGTGGTATGTGCCGCGCTGGCACGGGGGTTGGCAATTCGTGGGCTTGTGCCTGGCAGGGCTGCATTTTGCTTTTCCATTTGCGCTCTTACTTTCCGAGCCGCGCAAGCGCAAGGCTCGCCGCCTGGTAAAAGTGGCGATTTGGGTCTTCCTGATGCGCTGGGTCGATCTGTTCTGGTTCATCGAGCCGAACGAGCACCCACGATTTTTCGTTCACTGGCTGGACATCGTGATTCCGGTGGCGATCGGCGGCTTGTGGCTGGCGTATTTCTTCCGCAACTTGAGATCGCGGCCATTACTGGCTCTGTACGACCCGCGTACGCAGGTGATTCTCGAGGCTGTTCATGATTGAAGATTACAAACATCCGGAGATCGAGTACGAGCGCGAAGATTTGAGCGCCTTGGGCATCTTGGGGTTTCTTGCCGGGCTGGCGATCGTCGGGTTGGCAATGCACATCATCCTGGCCGGCATGTTCAATTACCTGGATACGTACAGCAAAGTGCATCAAAGGGCGACACATCCTCTGACCCAGCCGGTCACGGCAGACTTGCGCAACCCAACTCCTCAAGTAGCGGACAAGTTTCCCTTGCCTCGCTTGGAGACCAATGAGCTTGGTGAATTGAACGATCAGCGGCTTCACGAAGAAGAAGTGCTGAACAGCTATGGCTGGGTGGACCAGAAGGCTGGGGTGGCGCACATCCCGATCACGCGCGCGATGCAGTTGATTGCGCAGCGCGGGCTCCCGGTCGCTCCGCCCAACATGGCACAGAAGAACACTGCCCAAACTGTAAGTAATCCCGCTGGCGCGAGTCCGGCGAGGAGGTAGCAATTCAGTCGTCAGGAGTCAGTCGTCAGGAGGCAGGAGTCGGTCGTCAGTCGTCAGGAGTCGGTCGTCAGTCGTCAGGAGTCAGTCGTCAGGAGTCAGTATTTAGTAGTTAGGAGTCAGTAGTCAGTGGTCACGAGTCGGGAGTAGGGCGTCAGTTGTGAAAGGGCACGGCTTTTAGCCGTGCCGTACGCGGCGACATTGTGAGTGGGCTTTAGCCCCTGCGTGTTCTTTGGAAGTCAAGACTGAAGGAGTAGCAGTGAGCAGTGGATTGAAGACAATTTTGCTGATTCTGGTCCTGCCGATAACCGTGTGGGCGCAAGGCATGGGCCGGAGCATCGAATCGCCACCAGCCAACGTGCGTCCCCCGGGTCTCAAGCATGTCGGCATCGAGCAGCATTTGAATGATCAGATTCCTCCCCAACTGATCTTTCGGGACGAGACTGGCAAGACCGTGCATCTCGGCGATTACTTCGGCAAGCAGCCGATGATTTTGAACCTGGTTTATTACAAGTGCCCGATGCTGTGCAGCGAAGTCCTGAGCGGGCTCACCAGCGCGCTGAAGCCGATGAAATTCGATATTGGCAAAGATTTTGACGTGTTGACCATCAGCTTCGATCCGCGCGAAACGCCGCAGGATGCGACCGAGAGCAAAGCCACATGGCTGAAGCGCTATGGCAGACCCGACGCCGAGAAAGGTTGGCATTTTCTGACTGGTCCACAGGAATCGATTGACGCGCTGACCAATGCCGCAGGGTTTCAGTATGACTACAACGAGAAGAGCGGCCAATTCGCGCACGCTACGGCGATCCTGGTGCTAACGCCGGAAGGAAAGATTGCGCAGTACTACTACGGCGTGGAATTTTCTCCGAAAGACTTACGGCTGGCGATGGTACAGGCGTCGCAGAACAAGATTGGCAGCCTGGTCGATCAGATGCTGCTGTACTGCTATCACTACGACCCCAGCGTGGGGCGATACAGCGTGCTCGTCTTGCGCGTGCTGCGGCTGGCGGGGGTGGCGACGATGCTGTTGCTGGGCGGTTTCATGCTCATGATGTTTCGACATGATGCCGCACAAAGGAGATCGGGAACAGAACGGACTCACTAAGGTATGTTCACTTACACTTTTCCACTT
This sequence comes from Terriglobales bacterium, assembly GCA_035691825.1. GTDB lineage: Bacteria > Acidobacteriota > Terriglobia > Terriglobales > Acidobacteriaceae > Gp1-AA122. The sequence goes on from DASSIO010000028.1 coordinate 23,659, forward strand.
TGGCCGGCACGAGCGTCTTCGATTTCGGGCAATGTTGACGCGTTGTTCATATTCCTGCTGACGCTCTGCGGGTTAATGTGCCTGGCCATTTTTACCTTGATCATCATTTTTGCGGTCAGGTACCGGCGCCGTCCGGGACATACGGCCACACAAATTGAAGGTTCCAACGCGATCGAATTCGCCTGGACGACCATTCCGGCCGCGATTTTCCTCTTCATTTTCTGCTGGGGCGCCTACATCTACTTCATGGAACACACGCCACCAAGAGATGCGACCGACGTATACACCGTCGCCAAGCAGTGGATGTGGAAGTTCCAGCATGTGGAGGGACAGCGGGAGATCAATGAACTGCACGTTCCGGTCGGCCGGGACGTGCGCATGATCATGACTTCGCAAGATGTGATCCACAGCTTCTACGTTCCAGCGTTCCGCATTAAACAGGACGTTTTGCCCGGCCGTTATACGGTTGCCTGGTTTCGCGCTACGCGGCCCGGGACCTACCACCTGTTCTGCGCCGAATATTGCGGAACCAACCACTCGGGCATGGTCGGTGACGTGGTTGTCATGGAACCTGCTCAGTATCAGGCGTGGCTGAGCGGCGGAGCGGCTTTCGGTTCTTTGGCCCAAACGGGCGAAGGTCTGTTTCAATCACTTGGCTGCTCGACCTGCCACCGTCTCGACACACAGGGCCGCGGCCCGAATCTACTGGGTGTTTTCGGGAAGCCCGTGCTGCTCGAGGATGGGCGGACCGTCACCGCTGACGAGAATTACGTTCGCGAATCGATTTTGAGCCCTGCCGCCAAAGTTGTGTCGGGATTCAAGCCGATTATGCCGACATTCCAGGGCATCGTCAGTGAAGAACAGGTCAACGCGCTGGTGGCCTACATCAAGTCACTGAGCCCGGCACCGTCCGGTCCGGCGGAAACACCTAATTTCAAAGCGCCGGCCGGCCGCCAGCCGACAAGCCCCAGAGGTTAAACAATGGCGAGTACAGCTGTAACGGTCGAAGGTGAGAATTACCTGAATAAAGAGTACGGCATCACTTCGTGGCTCTTGACCACGGACCACAAGCGCATTGCCCTGCTCTACCTGGTTTCGATCACGTTCTTCTTCTTTATTGGCGGCTTCTTCGCCCTGCTGATCCGGTTAGAACTGCTCACGCCGCAAGGCGACCTGCTGCTGGCTGATACCTATAACAAGATGTTCACCATGCACGGGCAGGTGATGATCTTTTTCTTTCTGATTCCAGCGGTGCCGGCTGTACTGGGAAATTTTCTGATTCCGATCATGATCGGCGCCAAGGATCTGGCTTTTCCCCGCGTGAATCTGCTGAGCTGGTATCTCTACATCATTGGCGGACTGTTGATGATCTACACCATCCTCTCGGGCGGGGTAGATACGGGCTGGACGTTTTACACTCCACTCAGTACACATTTCCTTGATACGCACGTGATCGCGGCGGCGCTGGCAATCTTCATCGCGGGATTCTCGTCAATCCTGACGGGCTTGAATTTCATTGTCACCATTCACCGGATGCGCGCGCCGGGCATGACCTGGACTCGCTTGCCCTTGTTCGTCTGGGCGAACTACGCAACTGCGATCATCCAGGTGCTGGGCACGCCGGTTTTGGCAATCACCCTGATGCTGGTGGCGCTGGAACGAATCTTTAATCTGGGGATCTTCAATCCGCAACTGGGCGGCGATCCGCTGCTGTTTCAGCACCTGTTCTGGTTCTATTCCCACCCCGCGGTCTACATCATGATCTTGCCCGGAATGGGTGTGATCAGCGAGATCGTGACCTGCTTCTCGCGCAAGCGGATTTTTGGCTACAAAGCGATGGCATTGGCCGTGATCGCAATTGCTGTGCTGGGTTTTCTGGTCTGGGCGCACCACATGTTCGTCGCCGGAATCTCACTCTATGCCGCAATGGTGTTCTCGCTCTTGAGTTACTTCGTGGCGGTCCCGTCGGCCATTAAGGTGTTCAACTGGACGTCGACGATGTTCAAAGGCTCGATCTCGTATTCGACGCCCATGCTGTACGCCTTCGGCTTTATCGGACTGTTCACCATGGGCGGACTGACGGGATTATTCGTCGCCGCACTGGGCATCGATGTCCACGTCACGGACACTTACTTCGTGGTTGCCCATTTCCACTACATCATGGTGGGCGGCATGGTGATGGCCTACCTCGGCGGCATGCACTTCTGGTGGCCCAAGATTTCCGGCCGCATGTATCCCGAGGGCTGGGGGCGTCTCGCGGCCATGATCATCTTTATCGGATTCAATCTAACCTTCTTCCCACAATTTGTGCTGGGCTGGCTCGGCATGCCGCGGCGGTACTGGCAATACTCTCCAGAATTCCAGGTGCTCAACGTGCTCTCGACCGCAGGCGCGACGATTCTCGCGGTCGGCTACTTGTTGCCCATGGTGTACTTCCTGTGGTCGATGCGCTACGGCAAGCCCGCATCGGACAATCCCTGGGGTGCGGCCGGACTGGAATGGAAGATCAGTTCCCCGCCCACAACGTACAACTTCGACGAGACACCAACCGTGACGTGGGAAGCTTACAACTACGACGAACTCCAGGAGGTCCCTGTTGAGCGATAGCACCCCCGCCATCGTCACTCACAATCCGGACCTGCAACATCACTTCGCCACCATGGAGCAGCAGCAGGAAGCCTCGGTGATGGGGATGTGGGTGTTTCTGATAACGGAAATCATGTTTTTCGGCGGCATGTTCGCGGGATACATGATCTACCGCTACCTCTACTACCAAGCCTGGGTGGAAGGCAGCCAGCACATGGATTTCTGGTGGGGAACCATCAACACCGTTGTCCTCTTGTGCAGCAGTTTGACTATGGCGCTGGCAGTGCGAGCCACTCAAACCGGGCACCGGAAAGCCACCGTTACCCTGCTGATGGTCACTATTCTTTTCGGATTGGCTTTCCTGGGAATCAAGGGGATCGAGTACTACGGGCACATCGTTCGAGACCACCAGTTCCCCGGTCCCGGTTTCCGATTTGCCGGTGCGAACACGCCTCAGGTCGAGATGTTTTTCTCGTTCTACTTCGCCATGACCGGCTTTCACGCGTTGCACATGCTGATTGGCGTGGGGCTGGTTTCGGTCATTGCTTACCAGGCCTGGAAGGGCCGCTACAGCGCGCACTACTACACGCCGGTGGAGAATGTCGGGCTATATTGGCACTTTGTCGATATTGTCTGGATTTATCTGTACCCGTTGTTTTACCTGATCAGCAAGATCCATAAATAGGACACCAGAATGTCGGCACATATCGCGAGCAAGAAGTTTTACATCACGGTCTGGGCGGGGTTGATCTGCTTGACGGTTCTGACAGCCGGGGTTTCGTATCTGGAACTCGGGCCATTCAACATCGTGCTCGCGCTGGTGATTGCCACCTGCAAAATGCTGCTCGTGGCGCTGTTTTTCATGGGCGTGAAGTACATCAGCGAGAAGATGACCATTGTGGTGATCGTCGCGGGGCTGTTCTGGTTGTTTATTCTGCTCGCTCTCAGTATGACCGACTACATCAGCCGGTCGTGGGTGTGAGGTCCGGGATCTAAAGGCCCCTGTCACCCTCGCTGGCGCGGCGCTAAAGCCCGCTCTCCCACGTTTGGGTTTAAGCCCGGTTTAATTCATCAAAGAATCACGCGTCCTTGCTTTGCAACTGGGCTTTCCTTGAAGATGTCGGTGAGGGAAGCCTATGGCCGCTGACGCGTCTTCCGCCCGCGCTGTCCCATCGCCGTCCAAAACTTCTGACGTCGACGCACTCGGCCTGTCAGCGGCACTCCGCCGCCATATTCGCGGCGAAGTTCGCTTCGACAACAGCAGCCGCGCCCTGTACGCGACGGACGGCTCCAACTACCGCCAGGTTCCCATTGGCGTGGTCATTCCTCGTGACACAGAAGACGTGATTGCGACCGTCGCTCTCGCGCGGCAATACCACGCGCCCATTCTTTGTCGCGGCACCGGCACATCGCTGGCAGGCCAGTGCTGCAACGTCGCGGTGGTTGTGGACATGTCGAAGCACTTGAACCGGATACTGGAAATTGATCCAGCCCGGCGCATTGCGCGTGTGCAGCCGGGAGTCATTCTTGACAACCTGCGAAACGCGGCGGAAAAGCATCACCTCACCTTCGGACCCGATCCAGCCACCCACGACCGCTGCACGCTGGGCGGCATGATTGGGAATAACTCCTGCGGCGTGCACTCCGTTATGGCAGGCAAGACCGACGACAACGTGGAAGAGCTTGATGTGCTCACGTATGACGGCCTGCGCCTGAAGGTGGGAGCCACCAGCAGCGAGGAGTTGGAACGCATCACGCGAGAGCCGGGTCGCCGCAGTGAAATCTATGCCAAATTGGCGGCGATTGGGGCAGCACACGGCGATCAGATCAGGCACCGTTATCCCAACATTCCGCGCCGCGTGTCAGGATACAACCTCAACTACCTGCTGCCGGAAAACGGCTTCCATGTGGCGCGCGCTCTGGTTGGGTCGGAGGGCACCTGCGTCACCGTTCTCGGGGCCACCTGTCGGCTTGTCGAGAGCCCACAGTTTCGAACCCTGGCCGTCGTGGCCTATCCCGACATTTACACGTGCGCCGATCATGTTCCGGAAATCATGTCCTATGGCCCGATCGGGCTGGAAGGCATCGACGAGTTCCTGGTGGAGTTCACGCGCCGCAAGAACCTGAATCCCGAAGGTCTCGCGCTTCTTCCGGATGGAAAAGGCTGGTTGCTGGTTGAATTTGGAGGAGAAAGCCAGAAGGAAGCTGACGATCGCGCGCTGAAGATGGTGGAGGGCTTAAGCAAAACGCAGGCTCCTCCCCAGGTTCGCCTCTACACCGACCGGCAACAGGCCAGAAAAGTTTGGGAAGTGCGCGAGTCAAGTTTGGGCACGATCTCGCACGTGCCCGGCGAACCGCTTACCTGGGAAGGTTGGGAAGATTCGGCTGTTCCGCCGGAGAAGCTTGGTGCCTATCTTCGCGACTTCCGCACGCTGATGAACAGCTACACCTATAGCGGCGTTCTCTACGGCCACTTTGGGCACGCCTGCATTCACACGCGTGTCAGCTTCGACCTGGAGAGCGAAGCCGGCATTCGGAAATTCCGCGCTTTCATGGAAGAAGCGGCCGACCTGGTGGTCAGCTATGGCGGCTCACTTTCCGGCGAGCATGGAGACGGCCAGGCGCGAGCCGAATTGCTGCCCAAGATGTTTGGCCCGGAATTAATCGAGGCTTTCCGGCAGTTCAAAGCGGCGTGGGATCCCGAGTGGAAGATGAATCCCGGGAAAGTAGTCGAGCCATATCGCATGGACGAGAACCTGCGGCTGGGGGCCAATTACGAACCATGGCAGCCCGAAACTCATTTTCATTATCCCGAAGATCACGGCAGCCTGGCGCGTGCAACTCTGCGGTGCGTCGGCGTCGGCAAGTGCCGACGGGAGCAAGGCGGACTCATGTGTCCCAGTTATCGTGTAACCCGGGAGGAGGAGCACTCCACCCGTGGCCGCGCCCACCTGCTCTGGGAGATGACGCAGCACGACGTGATCAAGGGTGCCTGGGAGGATGAGGACGTCAAGCACTCCCTCGACCTCTGTTTATCGTGCAAAGGTTGCAAGAGCGATTGCCCGGTGGGCGTGGACGTCGCCACCTACAAAGCCGAATTCCTTTCTCATTACTATGAAGGCAAGCAGCGCCCGCTGCATGCCCATGCATTCGGCAACATTGATATTTGGGCACGCGTAGCATCTTTCGCGCCGGGATTCGCGAACCTGGCGACGCAACTTCCTTTTCTTAGAGATATCGCGAAAGCCGTCACCGGAATGCCGAAGAAGCGGCGAATTCCCGCGTTTGCGCCGCAGACCTTCAAAGCCTGGTTCCAGCAACATGAGTCCGCCAACCCGGGCGGGCCGCCGGTTATTCTCTGGCCGGACACATTCAACAACTATTTCCTGCCGGGCACAGCGATTGCGGCGGTTGAAGTGCTTGAGGCGGCGGGGTATGAAGTGCTCGTGCCACCCGCGAATTTGTGTTGTGGACGGCCGCTCTACGACTTTGGAATGCTGGGCCGGGCCAAAGACCTGCTGTTGAACGTTCTGGATACGCTCGCTCCTTACGTCGAAGCCGACGTTCCGATTGTTGGTTTGGAACCGAGTTGCGCGGCCGTGTTCCGAGATGAACTCTGTAATCTGTTTCCGCATGACGAACGCGCTCGCCAGCTTTCCGATCAGACTTTCTTATTGAGCGAATTTCTGGCCAAATACGCCCCCGATTTTGAATTGCCCAACTTCCCGCGCAAGGCAATCCTTCACGGGCATTGCCATCACAAGTCGATCATGAAGATGACCGACGAGGAGGCCGTCCTCCAGAAGATGGGAATGGATTTCCAGGCGCCGGCACCTGGCTGTTGCGGGATGGCTGGTTCGTTTGGTTTCGAACAAGACAAGTACGATGTTTCAGTCGGCATAGGGGAACTCGAGCTCCTGCCAGCAGTCCGCCGAGCCCCGCCTGAGGCCCTCATCATCGCCGACGGCTTCAGTTGCCGGGAGCAGATTGCTCAGTGCACGGATCGTCACGCGCTTCACCTGGCCGAGGTCATCCAAATGGCTCTTTCGGACGGGCGTGATGCTGCACCAGAAGCCTATCCGGAGAAGAAGAGCGTAAAGCAGCGGGAGGCTTCCGTGCGGCTATCGATGCTGCGCGCGGGTGCGGCAGTCGGGCTGACGGCAGTCGCTGGCGCTCTGCTGTGGGAGTTCAGCAGGAGGCACGACAGTTAAGCAAGTCGACCATCGGTATCGGCATTTACAAGGATTATGAAGGCGACGGCTATGTAGAGCTTGGCTCGGCCGGCAGCATTTCGGCTGGGTGCTCCTGGCAGGACTTTTCCAAATGCCGCGCATGCCATTCGACTGCCTAAATGCTCTGTTAGCTGCAACTTAGAAGACACTTCCATGGGAAAGTCATTGCGCCTCAGCACCGTCTCTGGTAATTTTATGAAGACTTCCATGGTGTTGTTCGAGGTCGTTTCAGTCTGACATCCCCGTCCGGACGCAACGCCCAAAAGAGCATACGAGGAGACCACAGCCTTGCCTTCGAAAAATCGTTATCTTTTTACGTCTGAGTCGGTCACCGAGGGCCATCCTGACAAGATTGCTGACCAGATTTCCGATTCCGTGCTGGATGCCTGCCTGGCGGAAGATCCCATCAGCCGTGTCGCCTGCGAGACCCTCACGTGCACAGGGTTGATCGTCATAGCGGGCGAGATTACCACCAAGGCTTATGTCGACTTTCAGGCGCTGGTTCGTGGGCGGATCACCGCGATCGGCTACGACAATGCGCTGTACGGCTTCGACGCCAACACTTGTGCCGTGATCTCCAGCATCAATAAGCAGTCAGGTGACATCGCAATGGGCGTCGACACCGGCGGCGCGGGCGACCAGGGCATGATGTTTGGCTACGCCTGCAATGAGACGCCTGAGTTGATGCCGACGCCGATCCTGCTGGCGCACAAATTGACCATGCGTTTGTCCGAAGCCCGCAAGTGCGGCCGCTTGCCCTACCTTCGTCCCGATGGGAAATCCCAAGTAACCGTTGAATATGACGAACACCACAAACCCATCCGAGTTGACGCGGTCGTGGTTTCGACGCAACACTCCGAAACCGTTACCAATGACGAGCTCCGCGCCGACATTCTCAAGCATGTGATTCAGGCGGTAATACCTGCTCATCTGCTCGATGCCGACACCAAGTACCACATCAACCCCACTGGCCGATTCGTGATTGGCGGTCCGATGGGCGATACCGGCCTCACTGGACGAAAGATCATTGTTGATACGTACGGTGGCATGGGACGCCATGGCGGGGGCGCGTTCAGCGGCAAAGATCCAACCAAGGTGGACCGGTCAGCGGCTTACATGGCGCGGCATATCGCAAAGAACGTCGTTGCGGCGGGTTTGGCAGAGCGCTGTGAAGTGCAACTTGCTTACGCAATCGGCATAGCCGAGCCGGTTAGTGTGCTGGTCGATACTTTTGGAACTGCAAAAGTGGATCCGGCCGTTATCCCGGACATGATCCGGTCCCACTTTAAGCTCACGCCCAAGGGCATTATCGAGTCCCTGAATCTCCGCCGCCCGATTTATTGCAAGACCGCAGCCTATGGACACTTCGGCCGGACCGATCCGGACTTCACCTGGGAAGCCACAGACAAAGCGCACAAATTAGCCGGCGATGCGGGACTAAAACACGAACACCTCCCGCATGCGCACGTCGTAAGAAAATAAAAGGTCATTTTTCCGGCTCGCCACCACGGGCCGGAGCTCGCTCCCTTAGTATCTGCTGCGTAAGGGACTATGCGAGCCGGGGCATTGTAAGCAACGCCACAGGAGATGTATGTCGACTACGCCAACGCAAGTGAATTGTGACGTCAAGAACATTGAACTGGCCGATATGGGCAAGAAGCGCATCGAGTGGGCCAACCAGTCGATGAACGTTCTGCAGATCATTCGCAAAGAATTCATCAAAAATCAGCCGCTGAAAGGGGTACGAATTTCCGCCTGCCTGCACGTGACCGCCGAGACCGCCAATCTCGCGGTCTGCCTGCGCGATGGCGGGGCGGATGTCACGCTATGTGCCTCGAACCCGCTTTCGACTCAGGACGACGTGGCTGCAAGCCTGGTGCGCGATTATTCGATCCCGGTGTTTGCCATCAAGGGCGAAGACAATGACACGTACTACAGCCATATCCTGGCCGCGATCGATCACAAGCCGCACATCACCATGGACGATGGCGCCGATCTGGTCAGTGTTCTGCACACCAAACGTACCGATGCTTTGGACGGCGTTATCGGCGGAACCGAGGAGACCACCACGGGCGTGATCCGGCTGCGCGCAATGGCGAAAGAAGGCGTGCTGCGGTATCCCATCGTCGCGGTCAACGATGCTGACACCAAGCACTTTTTCGATAATCGATATGGCACCGGGCAATCCACCATCGATGGCATCATTCGCGCCACCAATTTCCTGCTGGCGGGATCGATGTTTGTGGTGGCCGGCTACGGGTGGTGCGGCCGCGGACTGGCCAGCCGGGCTCGCGGCGCTGGAGCGCAAGTCGTCGTGACCGAGGTCGATCCCACCAAAGCGCTGGAAGCCGTGATGGATGGCTTCCGCGTCATGTCCATGCATGATGCCGCCAAAATTGGCGACGTCTTCTGCACGGTGACCGGCAACAAGAACGTGCTTGCCAAGGAACACTTCGAAGTCATGAAGAATGGCGCGATCATTTCCAACTCAGGCCACTTCAACGTGGAGATTGATATTCCGGCGCTGGAGAAGATGTCTTCGTCTAAACGCACGACTCGCACTTTCGTCGAAGAGTACGTGATGAAGGACGGCCGCAAGATCAACCTGCTGGGCGAAGGACGCCTGATCAACCTGGCTTCCGCCGAGGGGCACCCGCCGTCCGTGATGGACATGAGCTTTGCCGACCAGGCTCTGTCGGTCGAGTTCATGATCAAGAATGCCAAGACGCTCGAAAAGCGCGTTTACAAAGTGCCCGAGGACCTTGATAAGCGTGTAGCGAAACTGAAGCTCGAGTCCATGGGTATTAAGATTGACCGGCTTACGCCCGAACAGGAAGAGTACCTGGCGGGGTGGTCGGAAGGAACGTAGAAACAGTCGTCAGTCCTCAGTCGTCGGTCGTCAGCCCGGGGCGGCTTGTTGCCGCCCCGTTATCTTTGTGGACGGGCTTTTAGGACGGGCGTCCTCGCCCGTCCTAAATACCTGAAAAGCTAGCTCCCGGCATGTTGCAATTACTGTTCCTGAGTCTCGGCGTTTTGCAGGTGTAATGAACGAAGGCGCCCAGGTGTGAAGATCGCCAGGATGCGCAAGTCGAGTAGCGCATGAATCACGATCGGGCCCAAGAGACTTCCTGTCGAAATGTACAGCCAAGCCAGAACTCCCCCCAGGACACCCGTTCCAATCACACCGGTCCAGCCCTGGTAGATGTGGCAGAAGCCGAACACCGCGGACGAAACCACAATCAACCCGCCTACGCTCAGCTTCGGCGCGTACGCGCTCAAGTACCAAAGCAAGAAGCCGCGGAAGAATAACTCTTCTGAGATTCCCGCTCCGCAACTTAATCCGGCGAACCACCAGCGCTCGGAGGTCGTTGAGGGAAGTAACGCCCCGGCCATTTTGAGCAGTCGCCTGAGCCAGCGATCGCCAACGCGGCGAAATATGATGATCGACACTCCTATGGCTGCCGCGAAGGTGAGGAGCATTGCGAAGGTCTGGTCCCATGCGTTAGGAACGGTGAGGCCGAACTCTCGCCGCTGCGCAGGCCCGAGCAAGGCAAACGAGAGAATGAATGCAGTGAGTAATGCCTGCTGCAGCAGGCTGATGCGGTAGAAATGCAGTCTCGCGCCGGGGATGCCGGCGTCGATGGCGCACTTCAATTTTCGGTATTTGTAGCGCCCGACCCATGGCATCGCCAGGACCATGTAGGCGACCAGCGAGTGGGCAAGTAAGACGAGCATGGCCCTATTCTAGGCTGGACACGTTGCAGGTTTAGGGATAAGGCACACCAAGGCGCTTCGACATCTCCTCGTAGAGGAAGCCCTCGCCGGGAACATACGGCTGCACCCACTCACCGTCGATGACAAACTGCGGGATGGCCCGCTTGCCGGCATGGCGAATGACTTCTTCGGCTGCTCCGGGAGTCGACTCAATATCAATCTCCTGGTAGGGGATGTTGTGTCGGGCCAGGAAACGCTTGGCTTCCCGGCAATCCGAGCACCAGAAGGCGGTGTAGACGATCAGGTCCATAACTCCAAAGTAGCAAATAAATTTGATTCAGGTGCAGACGCTTACGATCCAGAGTACATCCAAGGTGAGCGGGGGCGTCCTATGCAGCGGCCGGTTGTGATTGCCGTAGGCATCATCATCGGGTCGTTCTTTGCCACGTTGGCTGCAACGGGCATTGCACTGATTGCCAGTAAAGCTGACCTGGAAAAGCCCTACACCCTTTCCATCACCGGAATCAGCGTGCTGCTGGCGTATGTCGGTTTTCACCTTGCCAGTTCCGCACTTCACAGCAACCGCCAGCATTAGGAACTTTGCCGAGCTTCGCTCGGCACGCCAGGTCCTCAGAGGAGTGGCAGCAGGACGTCTGGGCTACGTGCTTCATAGTTACTGCGCCGCGCGGACCGGAGTGTCCGCGCCACACCTGGAGAGCATTGACCCTTAGTTCGATGTCATATATCATGATATATACCATTAGGGAGGGTAAGTCGAAACCGTGGCACGAACCGCCAAATTGTTTCGCAATGGCCGCAGTCAGGCCGTCCGTCTGCCTTCGGAGTACAGGTTTTCCGGCTCAGAAGTGTATATCCGTCGCGATCCGAATACTGGCGATGTCATTTTGTCGCGACGGCCAGAGTCGTGGAAGGATTTCTTCGAACTGATGAAAGACATTGAAGTTCCCGAAGACTTTCTCGCTGACCGGCATGACCAACCGCCGCAGAAGCGCGATCTGTTCTGATGTCCGTTCTCCGGCTTCTCGATACCAACACTGCCAGCTACGTCATCAAGGGACATCCGCCTCGCGTGCGAGAACGCCTTGTGAAATTACAGATGGCCCAGGTGAGCATTTCGGTGGTAACTGAGGCCGAACTACGTTTCGGGGTGGAGAGGCGGTCTGACTTGCCAAAGTTGAAAATGGTGGTCGAAGAATTTCTGCTGCGATTGCAGGTGCTTCCCTGGGATTCGAACGCCGCACGGGAGTATGCGAAGATCCGCGCTGATTTAGAGCGGAGAGGCACGCCAATGGGCAATCTGGACATGATGATTGCGGCACAAGCGCTCGCGGCTGATGTGGTGCTGGTGAGTAGTGATCGTGTGTTTCAGCGAGTTAAAGGGCTGAAGGTGGAGGACTGGACGTTGTAGTTATGGTAGTCAAGTGGCTCGACGAACGTTGCATCGTGTGTACGCTAGGGCCAGAACTGCGGCGTCTGCGTAGTCCCAAAACAGCAAAACTCACGAAGGAGCATGTGATTGCTGAGGCGGTCGGCGGCAGATTGGTATGCAATTTTCTCTGCAAGGCGTGCAATGACCATCTCGGAGTGCTTGAGGCCAGTCTGAAGACTGACGCCCGCATCCGACTCGCAATTGAGAATTTGAAAGACGTGCTTCCGGATCTTTGGAGGAAGATGTTGGAAGGCCAAGCCTACACTGCTCGTGACGCGGGTGGGCGGTTCGAAGCAACATGTAAGAATGGACGGATCCTGGCCAGGTCCTCCAAACGGCAAGATGGCACTCTTTTTAGGCCTACGAGCGAGGCTTGGGACGGAATTGAAAAGAAGTTGCTCAGGAATCGCTCATCCAAGGAAGCGATCGCAGCGGCGAAACGGAAGTTCGAGGAACTCCCTGAGGGCGTAGAGAGTGAGGTTGTACCCGGGCTTAGCATTATCAAGGGCAAACCTACTCCCCTCTACCCATCCCTTCAATTTGCTGAGATTGATGTTGCACTTACCAAGACCGCTTATGAGTACTTAACCCTGAGACTGGGCCGCAGTATCTTCAACAAATTCTTTGACCCCGTTCGCTCGTCCCTTTTGGGCGATGCGATCGCCCCTCCTTGCTGCGCAAGAGAAGAGAGGAGACAGAAGGACGCGGGGTATCGACCCTTCCACCGTTTAACCGTCGATAACACCAATAAGGGGCTCATGGTCAAAATTCTGCTTTTTGGGTACCTCTCGTATCGCGTTGAATTCCGCAAAGTTCAAATGCCGAGGAGTGCGATCGGTCGGTACACTCTCGATCTCCGCAGTGGTGAAGAGAACTGGGAATAGAACAATGCCAGGAACCTCTTGATAGGAGCGCCGCGCGGACCGGAGTGTCCGCGCCACACAACGAGATTGGTCCAGGCGCTGACTTTTGCGATGTCCACCTCACATTTACAATCAGAACCCCATGACTGTTAAGGTCCGATCCTTTGCCAAGATCAATTTGGGGCTATGCATCGGTGCGGCTCGTCGGGATGGCTTTCACGAGTTGCGCACGGTGTACCAGACGGTCGGCTTGCATGACGTATTGAGCCTGGAGGTCAGCCGCGGGTCGGGCATTGAGATTCTTTGTGACGACCCGCGCGTGCCCACCGATGAAAGCAACACGTGCTATCGGGTCGCCGAGCGGGTTATGGTGGCGCTCAGCGCTAAAGGACGCGTCAGCCTTGGAATCGAGAAGCGGCTTCCTCTGCAGGGCGGGGTAGGCGGGGCATCCTCGAACGCGGTAGCGACCATGCTGGCGCTCGAACTCGCGCTCAAAAAGCGTCTTGGGAGCAAAGACAGGTTTCGAATCGCGTCGGAGGTTGGATCGGATTTGCCGCTATTCCTTGTTGGGGGAAGCGTTCTGGGGGTTGGGCACGGAGAGGAGGTCTATCCTCTTCCGGATCTGCCCGCGACGGCATGCGTCATTGCCACGCCCGAGATCGGTGTCTCGACCCCACAGGCATTTCGCGATTGGGACGAGTCCATAGAAGCCCAGAGGCCCTCGGCTTCCCAGACGAGGACGCCTGGGCCTACGCAAGGCGCCAAATTGACGGCTCCCAGCACCTCCGATAGAATGAACGAGTTCAGCCGTACGGTTGCTGCGTGGCTGAGTGGGTATTCCGGAAAAGCTGGATTGCCCACCTCCGGTGTCCCTGCAAGAGGCAGGGGCCGGGCCGAGACCCCGCTTCTCGACCTCGTCCATACCGGGATCGAAAACGACTTCGAGAAAGTCGTCTTTCCTAAGTATCCCGAATTGAAAGAGGTCAAAACTGTGCTTCGGCAAGCAGGGGCGTTCTACGCGTCGCTGTCCGGATCAGGATCGGCGGTTTACGGTCTTTTTGGAACTGCCGAACAGGCGCAAAAGGGTGTGTCCGCGCTATGTAGGCGGGGAATTCCGGCCGCGGCGACCAGCACGCTGACGCGGCAGCAGTACTGGAGAAAGTTTCTGGTTTCCAGTTTCTAGTTTCGAGTAAACTGTGACTCCCTGCGGCAACTGCTCGAAACCAGAAACTGACTACTGGGCCGTCGACTAATGGTAGGTCAAGTGCCTTTGGAGCACTTTGTCTAGGTTCGAATCCTAGCGGCCCAGCCAGAAAACCAGTTCTCAGATCGCGGTTGTCAGTTGTCGGCAAAAACCTGCTGAACTGAGAACTGGGAACTAAGAACCGAGAACCGAATTCATGGCGACTCTTGCGACAGCGACGGAGAAGAAGGGCCACATGAGCCCAGAGGATAAGTCCGAGCGTAAGCCTCAGCGTGCCCGTACGGACGACAAGTTCAAGATCTTCTGCGGCACAGCCAATGAGCCGCTGTGCGAAGAAGTCTGTGCCTTTCTCGGCCTCACGCGCGGGCAGGCGCGGGTGACGCGTTTTTCCGACGGCGAGGCCTACATTCAGATTCAGGAAAATGTTCGCGGCGCCGACGTCTTCCTGATGCAGCCGAGTTGCCACCCGGTCGACATGCACCTGATGGAATTGCTGCTCATGATGGACGCACTGAAGCGTGCCTCCGCGCGGCGCATTACCGCCGTGATTCCCTATTTCGGGTACGCGCGCCAGGATCGCAAGGACAAGCCACGGGTTCCAATTTCGTCCAAGCTGGTGGCGGATTTGTTGACCACCGCTGGAGCAGACCGCGCCCTGGTAGTCGACCTGCACGCGCCGCAGTTGCAGGGTTTTTTCAATATTCCCGTGGATCATCTATTCGCGTCGCCGGTGCTGGTCGATTACTACAAAAAACTGAATTTGCCCCACCTGACGGTGGTTTCACCGGACGCGGGCGGCGTGGAACGGGCGCGCTTTTTCGCCAAGAAGATGGACTCGGCGCTGGCCATCGTGGATAAGCGGCGCGTCGACGTCAACGTTGCCGAAGTCATGCACGTGATCGGCGACGTGAAGGGGCGCACGTGCCTGGTGATTGATGACTTGATCGACACCGCCGGCACGCTGGTCAAAACGGCGCGAGCTTTATTGGAAAGTGGCGCGACGGGGGTATATGCCTGTGCGTCACACGCAGTGCTGTCGGGGCCTGCGGTAGAAAACATCGCGAAGTCGCCCATCACCGAGGTCGTGGTCACGAACACGATTCCGCTTAGCGAAGAGGCTGGCAAGGAGCCGAAAATTAAAGTGCTATCGATCGCGGGTTTGATTGGCCGCGCGATCCAGTCGATTCACGAAGAGACTTCGGTAAGCAAATTATTCATGTAGGCAGGAAGACGAGATTATGGCAACCGCAACCGAAAGCAAAATCGATATCAGTTCTCTGGAAGCTCAGCAGCGAGAGGCGGGGAATAAAAATGATGCGCGCCGCGTGCGCCGCAGCGGCCGTATTCCCGCTGTAGTTTACGGGGCCGGAAAGAATTCGATTCCTGTCAGCGTCGATCCGCGGCAGGTCGCCCGCATTCTGCATTCCGCCAGCGGCCACAACACAATTTTCGATCTGGCCCTCGACGGCGAACGCACCAAGGCGATGATTGTCGATTGGCAGTACGAGCCAATCAAGGGAGCGCTGCTCCACATCGATCTGAAGCGCATCGCTATGGACCAGAAGCTGACGGTCAAAGTCCCAATTGTGCTGAAAGGCGAGGCCGCGGGCGTGAAGCAGCAGGGCGGCATTCTGGAGCAGGTGCTACGCGAGGTCGAAATCGAGTGCTTGCCCGGCGACATTCCTACCCAGATCGAAGCGGATGTCTCGGAGCTGGTATTCGGGAAGGTCATGCGCGTGGAAGACCTGCCACACACCGGCAAGCTGAAATTCTTGACGGATGCGAATCAGCCGGTCGCGCACGTGATCTCGGTCAAGGAAGAAGTCGCTCCCACGCCGGAAGCTGCTGCCGCCGAAGCCGCCGCGCCTGCCGAACCCGAAGTTATCAAGAAGGGCAAGCAGGAAGAAGAGGGCGCCGAGGCAGCTGGCGAAGAGAAGGCCGAAAAGCCCGAGAAGAAGGAGAAGAAGTAGTTTTGGTCTGTGGCTGTTGGTTATTGGCGGATCACACACAGTTGTCAGTCCGAGCGCAGCGAGGAATCTCTACCTCAAGGTGTACTAGGGATAGGGATGTTTCGCTCCGCTCAACACGACAAGTGCTAAGAGTCCACGACGAATAGCTTCGATCTAAGACGCGTGAAACTGATTGTTGGTTTGGGCAATCCCGGAATCGAATATCAGTTTACGCCGCACAATGTAGGGTTCCTGACAATCGATTGCCTCGCGAATGAAGCTGGCGTGGAAGTCAGGAACCGAAATTGCCGGGCATTAACCGCACGGGCGGTTATCGAGGGACAACAGGTCCTGCTGGCGAAGCCGGAGACCTTCATGAACCTCAGCGGCATGGCAGTTCACGAACTGATCAGCAAGTATGAACTGCAGCCGGAAGCGGATTTGATTGTGATCTATGACGAGTTGGACCTGCCGCTGGGCACGATTCGCATCCGGCAGCGAGGCAGTTCGGCAGGCCACAACGGCATGAAATCGCTGATAGGAGCACTGGGGACGCAGGAATTCCTGCGGATCCGGCTGGGGATAGCGCCGATAAAGAAGATCCTGAAGCCCTTTACCAAGGCGCAGCTCAAGCTCATCGATCCTGTCATTGATAGTGCCGCTGAAGCTGTGAAAGTGATTTTGAAAGAGGGTCCGGGGCCGGCGATGAACCGGTTCAACCGGAAACCTGAGGAGTAGCCAAGGCCGTAAGGTGGTGCTTGGAAGCGGAAACGCAAGGTCCCTCGACTTGCTGCACTCGCTGTGCTCGTTCAGCTGGCGCTCGGGATGACAGAGTGGTTGAGAGGTACAAGCTGATTTTTGGAGAGCAAATGAACCGTACTTATGAATTGATGTTCATCGTCCGGCCCGACATGGCTGACGAGGACTTGGAAAAGCTGATTTCAACCCTGGAGAGCCAGGTGAGTTCTTCCGGCGGCGTGGTCAAGAACATCGAGCGCATGGGAAAGCGCCGTCTGGCCTACATAGTTCGGGGCTTTTCGGACGGAATGTACATTCTCATCACGGTCGAGGGCAGCGGAGCGCTCATTCACGAACTGGAGCGGCGCCTGCGTGTTACGGAACCGGTGATCAAGTTCCTGACGGTGCGCATCGATGAAGAACAGAAGCGCCTGGAGAAGATCAAGCAGATCCGCGAGGCACGCCGCAAGGCTGCGCCCGCACCAGCTACGCCCGAGCCCGGCGGCGAACCGGCGCCGGCAACAGCGTGAGCCAGTCGTCAGTCGCCAGTCGTCAGCAACGTTGAGGCGAGTGGCGCACCTGACGACTGAGGACTGACGACTGATTTGAAGGAGCATCATGGCAGAAGAAACGAAAGCACCAACAGCTACCGGAGAGACGGCAGCTGAACCACAACGCAGCGAGGCGCCTCGCAGCGAAGGCCCAAGGTTTGGCCAGCGAGGACCGCGCGGCGCCGGAGGTCCCGGAGGGCCGCGGGAAGGCGGACGTAAGTATTTCCGGCGGAAGAAAGTCTGCAAATTCTGCGTCGAGAAGATTGAAGCGATCAACTACAAGGATGTACGTTTGCTCGCGCAATTCGTCGCGGAGAGCGGCAAGATCGTGCCGCGCCGTCTGACCGGGGTGTGCACGCCACACCAGCGGCGGCTGTCGACGGCTATCAAGCAGGCGCGCAATATCGCGCTGCTGCCGTTCGCGGGTCGCGCGTAAACAACAGAGCACGGATTTACACGGATAAGCGCGGAGTCAAAACCTCACAGTAATTGGCCCGACTTGCATGCGTGTTCATGTGCGCTAATCCGTCGCTCAATTCAAATCGGAGTCATGACATGGAAGTCATTCTGAAAGAAGATGTGCCCAAGCTGGGATCACGCGGTGATGTGATAAAAGTCGCCGAGGGGTACGGCCGTAATTTTCTCCTGCCCAAGAAGCTTGCCATTGAAGCCACTCGCGGCAACAAGGCAGTGATCGAGCAGATGAAGGCGGCCGCTCTACGCCGCTCGGCGAAAGAGAAGGCTCAGGCCGAGGAACTGTCCAAACAATTCGATGGGCTGGCAGTATCGTTCCAGCGCCGCTCCGGCGAACACGACCAGCTGTTCGGCTCGGTCACTTCCAACGATATTGCCGATGCTCTGGAGCGCAAGGGCTTCAACATCGACCGCCGCAAGGTCCAGCTGCACGAACCTTTAAAGACCCTGGGCGAATTCACCGTGCCCGTGAAACTGCATAAGGATGTCACCGCCCATCTCAAGGTGGTGATCGAAAAGGAAGCGGTTCCCGAATAGGCCGTTTGCGATCAGCTTCGCGGCCTTTGTGGTAAGGAACCCTCGACCACAAAGGTCGGAAGCGGTACCGGCGAACGGGATTCCCGTTTTGACCCGCCCTAACCCAAGCCCTTCCAAGCACTTAGTAGATCTAATTTCCCCGACTGTCGCCTATAATCTTGCTCACGGATTGGGGGCTGTCACGTCCAAACCTATGCAAACCGGCAAGAAAGGCTTGGCAAGACTGGTTTGCCAAGGACGGGTTCAACAGAAACCATGCCGGCCAATGTTTGGGCATTACCATTTGGCGAATGTTCGCATCCGGGTGCTGGCGAACGAGCGGCACAAGGCGGCGGAACCCAGGAGGGCGTAGATCGCGGCCTCATGGCTGTGAATACCACAGGCCGAATCGACGACACGACGCTTGTCCGCGAGGCGCAGCGCGGCAACCGTGCGGCTTTTGAGGAATTGGTACGGCATTACGACCACGCGGTGCTCCGGCTAGCGCTTCATCTCACCGGCTCGGAGAGCGACGCGCAGGACATCTACCAGGACGCGTTCCTCAAGGCTTACAAAAGCATCGGGAATTTCCGATTCGAGTGCTCCTTCTACACTTGGATTTACCGGATCGTGACCAACCTGTGTCTCGACCAATTGCGCAAACGGCAGGTTAGGAAGGAAGATGCACCCGTTGCCAAGGATTCCAGTGGGGAGGAGTTCGATGTGCTCAATCAGGTGCCGGATGGCCGTGCGGGAGCGAATCCGGAGCGCGACCTCATGCGCCGCGAACTCGGAAGCCGCATCAGCACCGCCTTGGAAAAACTGACCCCGCGTGAGCGCATGGTATTCGAGTTGAAGCATTATCAAGGACTGAAGCTGCGGACAGTCGGCGAGATGTTGAATACGACGGAAGAGACCGCAAAGAACACACTTTTTCGCGCAACCCAGAAACTGCGCGGAGCCTTGGCGGACATGCGATGAACATTAGCCACGGATGTTCGCAGATGAACACGGATTACGTAGGGGCGGCCCCCGGCCACCCGGTCGAGCGTAGCTCGGCATGCGGTTGCGTGAGAGCAAATAGCTTTGCGGAAAAGCGAACTCCGCTACAGATGGTGCAACTATGAAATGCGAATGGATCAGGGAAAACGTAGTCCTCTACGTTTATAACGAGCTGGCGGATGATGCACGTTTTGAGCTGGAGCAGCATCTTGCCCGCTGCCCGGAATGCGCCGCCGAACTGAAAGCAGTACGCAAGTTCCACGCCAGTGTGTCGTCATTACCGGTCGAGGAGCCGACGCCCAACCTGCTGGCTTCTTCGCGCATGCGTCTGCAAGAAGCGCTGGAGACGGCAGAGCAGGGGGGATTGTGGCAGCGGCTGACCTTCGATCCCTGGGCCTGGCTGCAGCAGATGCGCTTCTCACCAGCATTGGCGGCAGCTCTGCTGATCGTAGGTTTTGGCGTCGGCATCGGCACCAGCTACAGCATTTTCGGAAATCGCACCACGCCGTCGATCACGGAACAGGCAGATCTGGAATCGGCTCCCACCCAAGCGAGCATTACCGGCATTCGCTCCATTGTGCAGGAGCCAGGCAGTGACAAGGTCAGCATTAAGTACGACACCGTCACGACGCAACAGGCGCAGGGGTCGTTGAACGATCAACGCATTCAGCAGCTTCTGCTTTTTGCCGCGCGCAACAACTACAACTCAGGGGTTCGCATGGACTCGGTCGATCTGCTTACGCAAACCCCGAATGACACGCATGTGCGGGAAGCTCTGGTTTATGCCTTGCGCTACGATTCCAATCCGGGCGTACGGTTGAAAGCTTTGGAGGGATTAGGGCCGTATGTGAAAGGCGACATTCGCGTGCGCGATGCGGTTCTCGAGGCGTTGATGAATGATGGTAATTCCGGAGTACGGACGCAGGCCTTGCAATTGCTGGCCCCGGTAAGCGCGGACGGCAGCGTGCGCAGCGCGCTTCAGCAGTTGGCGAAGAACGATAAGAATCAATATATCCGGTTGCAAGCACAAAACACGTTGGCGCGATTGCCGGAGATTGATTAGTCGTCTGCGTGGGGTGAAGGAAAACACGAGGTGGAGTTTGAGACATCAACTTAAATTCGCGGCGGCGCTGGCGGGGACAGTGTTGCTGGCGGGCGCGGCTCTGGCGCAGCAGCAGAACCGCTTCCTCAGCGACGGCGGCCACTGGTCACAAGACAGCAACGGCACATTGCCGGCCGCGCGCAATCTGCGGATCACAACCGAGTTTGGGTCGGTACGGGTGCGAGGTGGATCGGAATCCGGGATCACCTACTCTTTCCATGGCACCGCGTACTCCTCGTCGGAGAAGGCACGGCGGCAGCTGGACAATTTCAAGATCAATGCCTATGTTCGCGGCGACACCGCTTTTATCACCACCGAAGATTCAGGAGGCTCTTACAACCGGTGCTCGGGAGAGTTCGTCATCGAGGTGCCACGGTCCATCGACTCGGTTCGCATTGAAACCCAAGGCGGGAATGTAGTCGTCAACGGCATCTCCGGCAGCTTGCACGCGGAGACGGGCGGCGGCTCAATCCAAGTCGATGACATCGGCGGTTCGGTCGAAGCTTCCACGGGGGGAGATTCGATCGAAGTAGGCACGGTCGGCGGAGATGCGAAGCTGGAAACCGGCGGCGGCCGGATTACCATCCGATCAGTGAAGGGCCGGATCAACGCCTCGACGGGCGGCGGCGACGTGATGATCGTCTCCGGGCTGCAGGGAGCGATCCTCGAATCCGGCGGCGGCAATATTCAAGTCAAGCAATGCATCGGGAAAGTACGCGTTTCCACTGGCGGGGGGAATATCGATCTGGGTGACATCTCTGGGCCGGTCGAGATGGAGACGGGCGGCGGCAGCATCCGGCTTGCCTCCGCGAAGGCGTGGGTGCGCGCGGAAACCGGCGCCGGCCGGATTGAGTTGAACGGTGTTCCCTCGGCGCGAGCCGAAACCGGTTCCGGAGGGATCATCGCCAAGTTCATCGCGGCAACCGGAGAAAGAACCGATTCCTCACTGGAGACTTCTGCAGGCGATATTACTGTTTATCTGATTCCCAGCCTTAGGCTCAACATTCGTGCCAGCATCGACTTGGCCAACGGACACAGCATTCGCTCCGATTTTCCCGAAATCAAGATTTCCAGCGAAGGCGGGGATTGGGGACCGCGCGAAGTCACAGCGGAAGGAAACTTGAACGGCGGCGGGCCTACCCTAAAGCTGAGTACCACCACAGGCGACATACGAATCTTGCGGACTCAATGAGTCCCTATTAGAGCTCAGGAGGAACGAACATGCGCAAGTACTGGCCGATTGCGATCGTTGCTCTAGCACTGCTGGCGGGAGCGATTGCGCCGCGCAAAGCAGTAGCCGTTTCCAACGAATTCAACGCGTTTTCCAGCGAAGAGTCCACCGGGGCCTACTTGGGTGTGGATATTGCGGATGTCACCCCGGACCGCTTGGCTGCCTTGAAACTGAGCAAGGAACAGGGTGTCGAAGTTACGATGGTCGACCAGGATGCCCCCGCGGCCAAGGCAGGCGTCAAGGAGCATGACGTCATTCTCACGATGAATGGCGCGCCCATCGAAAGCGGCGCGCAACTCCGGCGCATGATTCACGAGACGCCTCCGGATCGCACCGTCAGCTTGGGCATCAGCCGTGACGGCCAAGCGCTCACCGTTAAGGTGCAATTGGCGCAACGCGGCAAGTACATGAGCGGAAACTTTCCCCGGTCCTTTAAAGTCGAGATGCCGCCCATGCCTCCCATGCCCAATTTCGCCGACATGGATCTTCCTATCTCGGTGGTCGTGGTGCATTCCGCCATGCGCAGCGGCCTGATGGTGGAGAATCTCACACCGCAGCTGGGCGATTTTTTTGGGGCGAAGGAAGGTCACGGAGTTCTGGTTCGTTCGGTTGAAAAGGGCAGCCGGGCCGATAAGGCGGGCTTCCGCGCCGGAGATATTATCACCAGGGTTGGCGATAACCCGGTGCACGATACCGGGGATTTCAGCCATGCCTTGCGGTCTGAGCGCAACGGCGGGCCGGTGCGCATTGGCATCATTCGTGACCGCAAGGAGCAGAACATTACCCTGACTCTTCCTGAACGCAAACAGTCAGGAGAATTGTCGGGCGACGAGACGCCCGGGCTGCCGGATGCAGACATCAGTGTGGACGTCGGGAATCTAGAGGATGATCTCGCGAGCTTACGGCCTAAGCTTGAGTACGCCATGCGGCAGGCAGCGCGCAGTTCTGAGGAAGCTCAGAAACGCCTTTGTGAGCAGCAACGTGAACTGCGGCAACGCCAACAGGAATTGCGCAAGCAGATGCGGGAGCAGAACCTGAAGCTTAAGCAGGAGTGGAAGGCGCGCCAGCGGGAAATTGAGCGGGAACTGCGCGACCTGCAGGGAAACACAGAAATTTAGCTCAGCGGCCGGCGGTGGCCGATTTGCCGGCGTCGTGCGCAGTGCAAACTCGATTTCGTCCACTTTGCTTGGCCAGGTAAAGGGCGCTATCGGCGACCTTCACCAAGTCGTCCCGGTTTATACCATCCTCAGGCAGGACGGCAACTCCGGCACTGATAGTGACCGAGCGCGGCACGCCGGGAAACTGCCATGCGGCCACGACTTTTCTCAATTTATCAGCCACTCCGAAAGCGCTCTCGGGATCCGTTTGCGATAGCGCGATAATGAACTCCTCGCCTCCATAGCGGCAGAGGACATCAATCTTGCGCAAGTGCTGGGAAAAGATCGAAGAAACCTGGCGGAGCACTTCGTCACCAAGCAGGTGGCCGAACTCATCATTCAGGCGCTTAAATTGATCGATGTCGATCATGATGAGCGCCATTCGAGTATCGAAGCGCCGGGCGCGCTCAATCTCTTCAGCAATTCTCATCTCGAAGAAGCGGCGGTTGAAAATGCCCGTAAGACCGTCGATGTAAGCCAATTGGCGAACGCGCTCCACGTGGTGGGCGTTCTGGATCGCCGTGGCACAGATGTCGGCCACCGATTCCAAGGACTGCTGGTCGGCTGCCTCAAACGTGTCACTCTTGGTATTGGACAGAATCAGCACGCCGAGTCTTTGCCCGAATGAGACCAGGGGGATGCACATGCGGGAGCGAGCTTCCTGACAAAGCCGTTCCCTGTCGTGTTGGCCGATTTCATTCTCGACGAGAGTCCGGCCGCTCATCAAAGCCCGACCCCAGGTTCCGGATGTTGCCGGCACCCTCCCATCCATCGGGAGCACAGGGGTAAGGTTTCCGCAGTGGGAGCGAAGCACGAGCTCATTGTCTTCCTTCAGCATGACCGCAACATGATCGACATCGAATGCGGTTCCAATCAAAGTGCAGACTTTACCCAGCAACTCGGTGATTTCCAGCACCGCCGTCATTTGCTGGGCAATGCTGTTAATGGCTTCCAGTTGCTGCGCGCGACGGCGTTCCAGGGAATAGAGCTTCGCGTTCTGCAGCGCCATAGACGCCTGGGTGGAAAAGAGAGTCAGCAGGTCGATGGTTTCGCGATCGAAGAAGTCGAGCTTCTCACTCTGGCAATCGAGGACGCCAACCACCTCTTCTCTGACCATCAGCGGCACGGCTAATTCGGAGCGCGTCTGGACGGCAGAAGTCACGTAGCGGGGATCCTGCGTAACGTCGGGGGCGTAAACTGGACGCTTTTGCTGCGCGGCCGTGCCGGTGAGCCCTTTGCCCAGAGGCAGGCGGACCACATCCGCATCCTTGGGCCAGCCAATTTGGCTTTTCAGGACCAGTTCCTGAGTTTCTTGCTCCAGCAGCAAGATAGACACATTCTGCAGATGGAAGTAGTCGCGTGCGATCGACAAGATGCGGCTAAGCACCTCATCCAGGTCGAACGTCGACAACACCGCCTGGCTGGCGTCGTAAAGGACGGCGATTTTCTGCATGTTACGCATGGCGATTTTAGCGCCTGGTAACCGTCCAACCGAGGTTCCGAAAGTAACCTCCGCAATAGGGGGACTCCTGCCGTGGCCTACAGGATAGAGTCGATGGCAGGCAGGCCCGTAAATAGCCTACGGTCATCAAAATGGGAGGAACTCATGCCTGAAAAAACCACTCTGGAAAGGGCACAAAGAGATGCTCGTGAAGGGAAAGCGCCGACGACCCAGGCTGGAGAGTTTGTCCGTGAAGAAATGGAGCATATTCGTGGCGGGAAGCATGGGGCGCGGTCAACCAAGCAGGCTATTGCTATTGGCCTCTCCAAAGCACGAAGGGCAGGAGTGAAGCTGAAACCACCGGCAAAGGGCAAAGCGTCGGCCAAGACAAGAAAACAGTCGGAACGGGACTACCGCAAAGGGCAGAGTCCTTCGCGACGGCGTCCCTCGAGCCGAAGGTCACTCGCTACCAGCCGGGCGCTGAAGCGCGAAGGGCATAGCGCTGCCTCGCACAATGCGCTTTCCAAACAGGCACGCAGTGCGGCTCAAAGGCGCAAGAAAGCTGCGTAGAGGTACTAGGTCTCGCTTTCCTGAGGGTCGCTGGCCCAGGTTTGGGCGCTAGTTTTTCTGGATCTTGACGTCGTGATGACGACGACGCTGACGAGTACCAGTGCTGTCCCGATGATGGTGCGCCGGCCCAGCGCTTCTCCTGCAAAGCCATAGCCTATTAAAATCGCAACGACCGGGTTGACATAAGCGTAGGTGCCAACCATGGTCGGCGATTCATGGTGAATCAGCCAGACGTAGGCCGTGAAGGCGACAATCGAGCCAGCCACGATCAAGTAAGCCAGAGCAAACCACGCTTGGTGGGAAACTGCAGCCAAGTGAAATCCTCGGAGCTCTCCCAAAGAAGTCGCGGCAATAGTAAGCAGGACTCCGCCGGTGAACATCTGGGCCGCAGAACTCATGCCCTTTGCCTCTGGGAGCGGTAGCTTGTGGCTCAACGCCGCCGCAATCGACCAGCTGATAGCCGCCACGATCAGGGCCCATGCTCCACCCATGTCAATGGGAACCTCTCCAAAACTCACGCTTGGACTCATCAACACCGCGACTCCAACTATTCCCAGCAGCAGTGCGAAGGCAAGGCGGAGGGTGAGCCGCCGGGTGCCAAGGAGCCATATCTCGGAGAACGTCATAAACACCGGGATGGTGGCCAGTATCACAGCGGCAATCCCGGAAGCCACGCGCCTCTCAGCCCAGAACAAAAGTCCGTAATCGAAAACAAAGATCAGGATCGCGAGCAACGATGCCCCACCCCACTCGCGAACGGTGGGTGACCGCGTCCCTCTAACACGCATCCAGCCATAGAGGACGATCCCGGCAATAAAGAAGCGCATGCCCGCGAGCAGAAATGGCGGCACTTCTCGCACTCCAACCTTGATCGCCAGAAAGGTTGAGCCCCAGACAAAATAGATAATGGCAAAGGCGAGTAACACTTTCCAGGTGGGCGGCTTGGCAGTTTTAGCCATGATAATAGGCGGAAAAGATTTCGAACCTGTTTAGATCAGCGGCGCGCGCTTTGGACGCACATTTCGCAAATTAAAAGTTTTTATGCGGCTATAACGGAATACGAAGGCTATTCGGGTTTTCGTGGGGTCCTGGTGCCTAGTCTTGCATCCTCTTGCGGTTTCGCCACCAGCGTGCAGTTTTAATCAAGCCGAAGGCGACCAGGCAAAACCAGAAGTCGATCAGCATGCCAACGTCATAGTGAAATCTGCGGTGTCGGGCAACCGGGGGCATGTAGGGAGATAGCAGGTAATAAGCCGCATTGCCCAGCAGCACGGCTGCCAGTGATTCGACGAAATTCACCGCTACGCTCTGCTTAGACACCGGTGGCCGCCGATTCAACTTCGAGCCTCCTCTCCGTCCTTCCCTGTTACCATTTGCTGCAAAGCTTCTGATGCTGGATTTAACCACTTCCGTTCAGTATGTGAAAGGAATCGGCCCAAAGCTGGCCGGGATACTCGAAGCAAAGGGCATCCACACGGTTGGGGACCTGCTCTATTACCTGCCGTTTCGGTACGAGGACCGGCTGAATCCTCGCGGCATCGGCGAGCTGCGCCCTGGGGAGATGGCCACGGTCATCGCTGAGGTGCGGACCTCGGGTCTGTTTCGCACTCGGCGGTCCGGGATGCCAATCTTTCAGATGACCGCTGGGCAGGGGCGGGCCCGCTTGAAGTGCCTCTGGTTTCACGGTGGTTACTTAAAGGACAAGTTCCAGCCCGGGCACTTGGTAGCGTTGTACGGAAAAGTAGAGGTTGATTCCAGGGGCGAACTGCAAATTGTCCAGCCCCAGGTCGAGATTCTGGGGGACGGCAGCGGGGCAGATTCGACAGATGCGGCCGAGCAAAAGCTTGCGGCATCGCTCGAGGTCGGACGCATTGTTCCGATCTATGAATCGGCGGGCCAGGGGAGGCTTACGTCGCGCTGGTTTCGACGAGTGATCCACGGCGCTCTAGAAAACCTCACGCCAGATTTGCCCGAATCCCTTCCCGCAGCCGTCCGCGCCCGCATGGGCCTGATCCCTCCGCTCGAAGCGCTTTGGAAGGTGCATTGGCCAGAGGCGGGAGAAAGCCTACAGCAGTTGCAAACGGCAAGAACGCCGGGGCATGTTCGCCTGATCTTCGAAGAATTGTTTCTGATCGAGTTGGGACTGGAACTCAAGCGCCGCCAACAAAAGACCAAAACCGGGATTGCCTTCCGTCTTGATGATCGCGTTCGCGAGGCGGTCAAGCGCATTCTTCCCTTTCACCCGACCGCGGCCCAAAAGCGCGTACTTAGAGAGATTGCTTCCGACATGGAAAAGCCATTTCCCATGCGGCGCCTGTTGCAGGGAGATGTGGGGTCTGGCAAAACCATTGTGGCATTTGAGGCGGCTATCATCGCCATCGAGAACGGCTATCAGGTCGCGCTCATGGCGCCAACCGAGATTCTGGCCACTCAGCATTACTTGTCGGCACGGCGCATTCTGGAAACTGCCGGATACCGCATCGTGCTGCTCACGGGCTCGCTGGAGCAGGACCGCAAGCGCGAGGTTCGTCGGCACGTGGCACAAGGCAACGCGCAACTGGTGATCGGGACGCACGCATTGCTCGAAGAAAAAGTTGAGTTTGATAATCCGGGCCTGGTGATCGTTGACGAGCAGCACCGATTTGGAGTTCTGCAAAGACTCAAGCTCATGAGGAAGAGCGCGGAATCCGGCGAGGTGCGCAACGGAACAGCCAACGGCCTCGGGCCAGCGGATCCCGACGTACTCGTCATGACCGCTACTCCAATCCCGCGTACGCTTGCGCTGACGTTGTACGGAGATCTTGATTTGTCGGTCATCGATGAATTGCCGCCCGGGCGCACTCCGATCCTCACGCGCCGGGTTTCTGACGCGCGTGCCCCTGAGGTTTGGGAATTCGTTCGCAAACAAATTGCGGCCGGGTATCAGGCGTATGTGGTTTACCCCGTGATCGAAGAAAACGAGGGCACTGAACTGAAGGCGGCGATGAAAATGTACCGGGAGCTCAGCGCGCGCACATTCTCCGCTTTTAAAGTTGCTGTGCTGCATGGACGCCTGGATGCCGAAACGAAAGACATGACCATGCGGCTGTTCCAGAAAGGCGAAATTCAGGTTCTTGTCTCTACCACGGTGATCGAGGTGGGAGTGGACGTGCCGAATGCCACCGTCATGGTCATTGAACATGCCGAACGCTTCGGGTTGGCTCAGCTCCATCAATTGCGGGGACGCATTGGCCGCGGAGGCGCAAAGTCATATTGCATTCTGATGACGGGCAACAAAGTCTCCGAAGAGGGCGAGCGCAGGCTAGATGCTATGGTACGCACCAATGACGGGTTTCAGATCGCGGAACTCGACCTGGAACTGCGCGGCCCCGGCGAATTCTTTGGCACGCGCCAGGCCGGATTGCCGAGTTTTCGCGTGGCTAACATCATTCGCGACCGGGAACTGCTGGAGGCGGCCAAGCGGGAAGCGGCAGCAGTGCTGGCCGGGCCAAATGCTGAGATCACGCAGGCGGATATCGATCGCGCGGTTCGCACCATGCGGGCACGCTGGCAGCAGAGCTATGGGCTGGTGGAAGTAGGGTAGGTAGTGTGACAAGGGCAGAGCTTCTTGCTCGGGGAAGTATCGGCCGTTTCCTTTTACCGGTGGCACCCATACATGCGGACAGGAGTGTCCGCGCCACAGACAAGCCATTGGCATTCTGGGCGGGCGTGGTTAGTATGTTGGCGAATGCTTCGTGATCCCGCGACCAGTTCCCGCCAGGAAATCCTGCGAGTCTCAGCCCGCCTCTTTCGAGAGCAAGGCTACGACGCCACCTCCATGAACGACATCTCGGCGGCTCTGAAGTTGAGCAAGGGAGGTCTGTACCACCACTTTCGCAGCAAGGACGAGATCCTGTTTCACATCATGAATCACGCCATGGAGATTACGGACGAGCGGGTGCTGGTGCCCATTCGCGGAATTGCCGATCCCGAGCAGCGCCTGCGTGCTCTCATCCGCTTGCACATTGAGCTGGTTCTGCGTGCCCGGGACCGCGAGATCACCGTCATCCTCCATGAGAACCATCCACTGCCGCCTGGCTTGCGGAAACGCGTTAACGTGCGCAAGAAGGGCTATATCCATTATGTCGAGCAGTTGATCGAGGAAGTGCAGCGGGCGCGCAAAAGCAGGAAGGTAAGCGCCCGCGCCGCAGCGTTTGCGCTTCTCGGCATGATCAACTGGATTTACCAGTGGTACAGGCCCGAGGGCGTGCTGAAGGAAGAGGATCTGGTGCGGCAATATACCGAAATCTTCTTTTCGGGGGCGTTCGAGTGAAGCACTTTTATGACATTTCGCAGCTGGCACTTGCGCGCGAGCGGCTTGGTAAGCTCTATCTCGAATTCTTGCGCGTGCCATCGATGAGCGCGGGAGTTTATGTGCTTGCCGCCGGAGCGAGCGATCCTCAGAA
This sequence comes from Terriglobales bacterium, assembly GCA_035691825.1. Taxonomy (GTDB): domain Bacteria; phylum Acidobacteriota; class Terriglobia; order Terriglobales; family Acidobacteriaceae; genus Gp1-AA122. The sequence continues at coordinate 52,884 of DASSIO010000028.1, forward strand.
GCCGCATCAAGAGGATGAGATGTACTATATCGTGCGCGGCCGGGCAGGAATGAAAGTCGGACCGGAAGACCAGGAAGTTGGCCCAGGCAGTGTGATCTTCGTTGAGGCAGGCGTGGAGCATCGTTTTCACGACATCCGCGAGGAGCTCACCATTCTGGTATTCTTCGCGCCGGCCGAGAGCGCCTGAGCGCCCGGGAGGACCGCCACCTTGCGCTGCTTACGTGCTAGGCATCATCGCGCGAGGCGGGGGCGGGTTTGGGCACCCAATAAACCTCTTCTTTTATAGCCTCGCTACCGAAGCCGCGGCGTTTGAGAATGCCCTTGCTGTGGTCAATCATCTGAGGATGGCCACAGAGATAGGCCGCTGTGTCGCCCGATTCCAAATTCCATTGGTCGAGATATTTGCGCAGCAAATCATCGACTCGACCGACTTCGCCCGTCCAGTCCTGGTCTTCCCATGGGCGGCTTACGGTGGCCACATAGGTTAGCCAGGGAACGCTGCCGGCAATCTGTTCGATTTCGTGGTGGTAGCCCAGTTCCCAGGATCGGCTGGCGCCATGAATGAGAAACAAACGGTGGCCTTGAGGGAAGCCGCCCAGCTCGCACTCCCGGCATAAAGTTCGTATATAGCTGATGAAGGGCGCCAGCCCAGTCACGGTAGAGATCAATAAGTGGTTGGCGCGCTCGCCCTCGATGTCGAGCGTGAAGCGGCCCTTGGCCGTTTTGCGCATCAGCATTTCGCTGCCCTGTTGCAGCTTGTGGAGTTCAGGCGTGAGTCTGCCATCAGGCACCAGTTCGACGAAGAACTCGACTTCCTCTTCATAGGGAGACGATGCGATGGAATAGGGGCGCTCGACTCGCCGGTCCGCGAATTCCACGCCCAACGTCGCGTATTGTCCCGCCTGGAAGGGAAACTCGCCGCCCGGGTTGACGCGAAAGCGCCAGAGTCCCGGGGCGACGTCAACACGTTCTGTAATTCGGGCGCGATAGAACTTCTCATCCAGTGACATGGCAGGTGGCCCTCTTGGTTTTCAGAATTTTGGAATTTCGACTGTTCAGTGCAAGCCTGGGGCCACTTCGATCAAGGGAGGATGGCTGTGCGAATGTCGTGGCCGGCATCCATATAACGCTGCTCGTGCGTTGCTCTAAGCGGACTCAGTGCGGGTCAGGAATACTCGAAGAAAGGGCGGCAGAGGGTATCGGTGAAAGTTCCGGCATCGCTCTCAGTTGCTGCAACTCGGCCATGGTCTTTTGCCACTGCTTGCTGTCTTCCTTGCTGTGATTGGGCGCATTGGCATCGGCATAGAATTTTAAAATGTCTTCCCGCAGATCCGGCGTGACCTGGCTGAAATGCCGCTTGGCCAACTCGTCGAGCAGTCGTGCGTAGCTTTTGTCCGTCAGTACGTACTCGCCGGGCTGGGTCAAGCGGCCTGTGTCGAAATCAATATTGGCCAGGTTCAGCTTGTCCGAACCGGTGTCAGCCAGAAGCTTGCGGTAGTCGTCCACGGTCTGATCGACGCTTCGCACATACATTGCTTCTTCGGTCGGATTGGGGTCTCGGAAAGCTAAGGCGCGGAACGGGCCGATTTTGGGCACGATCCTGAGAAAAAACGAGAGCACGCGAGTGCCGAAGCCGGGCTTGCGGTAGTTGTTCCCCCATTGTCGTTCATACTGGGCGCGGGAAAGATAGTAGCGGAACTTCTTTTCGTTAAAATTAGGAACATCCTTCACCAGTTGCTGTTTATGGTAGAGCAGCGCGGCCTTGGTCATTTTGGGGATGACCTTGCTGATGGCGCGCCGGTAAGAACCAATCGACAAGTCCAGATCCTTGATAATGTCGCTCAACTCGATTCCATAGGTGTCCTTAAAGGCGCGCTGCAAAAGCGGTTTTGACACTTCAAAACCGATGAAGTCGTGGTAGGCGTCGGAAGTGAAACGGTTCTTGGCCACCTGCTCCATGTCCAAACCAAACTCGGCTTGAATGTGGGCTTTCGGATCCTGAGCATAGTTCACGCGCTCGCCATATTTGCGCGCAAGCCGGGGGAACTCCATAGACACAATGCGGTTAACGGTTGGATGTCCGGTGGTGTCCGAGGCATAGTGCGCGAGCGCGCCCAGCGCAAAGGCATATTCATTGATGTCGGTAGATTCAGAGATCAGGTTTTCCACGAAATCTCCGCTGCGCACATAGTGAACCAGATCGCTGAAGTATTTATTGCCGAAGGGATAGTAGCCCATGTCCTGCAACATCGAGCCGCCGTACGCAAAGGCGTGGGCCCGGCGCAGGTCTTCAGGGGTGGCTCGGGGAAAGCGGCGCAGAAGCAATGGCGCGATCTGGTCTTTCCACAAGAGGTCGATGATCTCTTCGTGGGTGAGGACGGAATAGCTGTTGCCGATCGTGGCAAAGGCCAGCACCAACGCGAGGCAGACTACTACTCGCGACGCAAAGCGTATGAAGCCCCAAGCCATCGAGAATCTCACCTCGGTTTAGATGCAGGCGGCGGGCTTAGAGCTTTATCTCGCCAGCACCAGCACTACGAAAGAATCGGAAAGAATGGGCGGCCGGGGATGCGGGTTGTGCGGCGATGCGGGGGGCGCCGGCCCGATTTTGGCCGTCACGGTATAAACCTGGTGAGTTTTGGGGTCAAGCGCCATAGTGCGCGCACCGGGCTGGGTGGCCGCATTCTCGACCACGGAGAACTTGTCGGGCGACTCCTCGCGAATAACGGTCAGTTTGCCGTCGTGGCACGAGGCAAAGGCCAGTTTTGTCTCGTCATCGTAAGCGGTCGCATCGACGCCATCGCAGATCGGCAGGCTGCTGACCACTTTACCGCTGTCAGCATCGATGACAGCCATCAGCTTGTCGCAACCGGAGAACAGGCGGCGGTGTTCCCGGTCCATCGAAAGTCCGCTGGGTTCCTGGCAGGGAGCCAGCGGCCAAGTCGCCTTTACTTTTAGCCCCTCCGGGTCAATGGCGGTAAGCTCGGATTTGTCTTCGATATTTACGAAAACTCCACCTTTGCCGTCGCTGACCGCAAATTCCGGCTTACCATCCAACTTGATGGTGCCCAGTACCTTTCCCGAAGCAGCATCAATGGCGCTGGAGTCAGCGCTTCTGCCGTTGAAGGTGAACACTCTTTTGCTGGAGGGATCGTAGAGAATGGCGTCAGGGTTCTCGCCGACTTTGATTTTATTCAGAGTCTTTAGAGTGGCCAGATCAAAGATGCTGACCGTATTTTCGCGGCCATTGCTGGTGAAACCACGATTGAGCTCGGGAGCAAGCGCAATGCCGTGGACGCCAGGGGTGTCGGCAATGTCGCCAATCTGCTTGCCATTGTCGGGATCGACGACGATGACATGGGTGGCGCGGGAAATGTAGAGGCGCCGCGCCGAGCTGTCGAGCGTCAGATAATCCCATCCGCCTTCGCCGCCGAGCTTGTAGGTGTTGACCACATGGTAGCTTTGCGCCCCGACGCTGATCGACATTCCCGTTAAAAGGATCAAGAGTATCGCCAACCGCGGCTGCATCGCCTTCATAGTTTCACCTCGCGAATAAGATACACGAATTGCGGCGATCTGGCGGGATGGGGCGGGTGCCATGCGCCGCGGGGGCGGTCAAAAAGCCTGCTGACGAGGATAGAAGACCAGTGACAAGCGAACCGTGTGCTCGCATACATAGTGCCTTTCGTAACATAACGGCCCTCTTTGTGTGCTTAAAGTTGTTCGGGGCGCGGACGATACGAGAAGTTGGGACCTTACAGAAGTAGTGTGGGTTCCGAATCGTTCGACTACCCCAAGCCTGGCTTGCATGCTTGAGGGGAGTTCCAGCTGTTGAAAGTGCATTGTAGGAACGCGAGAGCGGGGATTGTCTTGTTGCTCTTGGCCTGGTTCTGCCGCCCGGCAACAGGCCAGCGCTACAGCTTTAAGTCCTACTCACAAGAGAGCGGCTTGGCCAATGTGGCGGTTGGCTGCATTTTGCAGGACCACAACGGCTTGATCTGGGTCGGTACGCAAAATGGGCTGTTCTGGTACGACGGTAGTTCTTTCCACGAATTTGATGCCAACGGCCTCGTAGACCATGACATTCGGGCTCTGCACGAATCTTCCGACGGAACGCTCTGGATAGCTGCACATTCGGCCTTGTTGCGCAGGGTAGGAGATCATGCCGAGCCCGTAGCAGTCGGCAAGCCCCTCGAGATTTTAGCCGCCGACGCGGTGACGTCGGATTCTCGGGGGCGCGTTTTAGTGGCCAGCGCGCAAGGGCTGTTTCGCTTATCAGCGACCGCCGGGCAGCACGAGTACAGGGTTGAGTGGCTGGACAAAGTGCCGGCGTACAGCATCACTTTGGATGCCTCCGGAAAAGGATGGTTCGGGTGCGGAACCGAGCTGTGCACATTCGACTCCGGTCAGGTGGAGAGTGTGTCCGGCAGATATAAGCTCCCGCCGCAACGCTGGGACAGCATTGTCGAAGACCGGAATGGAACCCTATGGGTGCGGAGCGCGCGGCGCCTGTTTGCGTTACACAAACATGCCACGAAGTTCGTTGCCGAGGATGATGGTTTGCCGAACGGGAGTGCACCGGCGGGGCGCATGGTGGCAGCTCCGGGTGAGGGCGGGGTTATGGTGCCGACCAACATCGGGTTGGCCCTACGCGAGAATGGCCGCTGGCAAATCATCGACTCAAGCCACGGCCTCTCGGGCGATACCACGTGCTGCGTGCTTTACGACCGGGAGGGTTCGATCTGGGTCGGAGTCGTCGGAAGTGGCTTGAATCGCTGGCTGGGGTACAAGCAGTGGGAGAGTTGGACCAAGGATGACGGGCTTTCCAATAACTCAACCTGGGCGATCAAGAAGGACCGGCACGGAACCCTTTGGGTCGGTAGCAATAACGGCCTAAATTTTCGTGACCCCAAGACCGGTAAATGGCACGCTCTGCACGAGCGGGATGGCCTTCGGGGCGAAACCATCGAAGTTCTAACGATTGATAATCAGAACGAGATCTGGGCTGGCGGCCTGCCCGGTGGCGTTTCCCGTATCAGCGACAAGGGAAAAATTATCGCCAGCTATGGTGCCGAGGCTGGATTGACCAGCGATCGCATATGGGGCGTGCTCGTCGATCCCACGGATCATCTGTGGGTGGGTACCGATGGAGGTCTCTTCCGCAGTGGAAGGATTTCGCGGAACGGATCCCTCGAACTGCATTTTGAGCGCGTGAACGTCCCTGGAAGCGATGAAAATGAGTTCTTCTTTCAGCCTGTTATGGATCATCGCGGCTGGTTGTGGTTCCCGGGCACGCGCGGGCTGGCATGCCTGCGAGGCGACAGATGGACCCGCTACACAAGCAAGGATGGGCTAGCCTCAGACCGGATTTTTGCGCTTACCGAGGCAGCTGATGGTGCGATGTGGGTGCTTTATTTCTCGCCCATCGGTGCGGTCAGAATGAGCTTCGACAGAGAGGAGCCCTCTTTTAGCACCTACAGCAAAGGAAATGGCCTCTCCAGCAACGGCTTGTACTTCGTTGGCGCAACCGCGGATTCGCTATGGTTTGGCGGTGATCACGGCGTTGATGTTCTTACCGGGAGCAAGTGGCAGCAATACGACCGCGCCGAAGGGCTGATCTGGGAAGATTGCAACAGCAACGGATTTTTCGAAGATACGGATGGCACGATTTGGATCAGCACGAGCAAAGGCCTTGCTCATTTCTTTCCGCACACGAGTAGCGCGCGACCATATCCGCCCGGAGTACTGCTCACGCAGGCGGTAGTGGGACGTCATCAAGCGACTCTTGACCTAGCCGCTGGCGACAATCTTCGAAACTGGCTGGTGCGCCATTCAGAAAATTCAGCGCTTATCAAGTTCACGGCCCAGACTTTCATACGCGAAAACCAGGTCGAGTTCCGCTACCGTCTTTCCGGTCTGGAGAGTAACTGGACGCAGACGCAAATTCGTGAGGCCCGCTATTCCGCCATGCCTGCCGGTGATTACGTTTTTGAAGTTGAGGCGCGCAATCCCCCCGGCGATTGGGGTCCGCCGACCCGCTTGTCGTTCTCGGTGAGCCCACCTTATTGGCAGACGACGTGGTTCTATAGCCTGGTGCTGCTGCTATCGGCAGCAATTGCTCAATCCATATGGCGTCTGCACATGCGCCGTGTGTTCCAGCAAAGAATGGTGCTGGAAAAGCAGGTGCAGCTGCGCACCTCGGAACTTCAGTCAGCCAATGCGCAACTGTTGTCAGCCAACACGCAGCTGCAGGAAGCCAGGAAAGCTGCGGAAGCGGCCAATCGTGCGAAAAGCGAGTTCCTCGCCAACATGAGCCACGAAATCCGCACTCCGATGAACGGCATCATTGGCATGACCGAGCTGGCGCTGGAGACGCCGCTCACGGATGAGCAGCGCGAATTCCTGTCGATGGTGAAATCCTCGGCCGACGGCCTGCTGGGGGTAATCAACGACATTCTTGATTTTTCCAAGATCGAAGCAGGCAAGCTGGTGCTGGATTCGGCGCGTTTCAATCTGCACCATACCTTGGCGGAGATCACCAAGGTGCTGGCTTTACGAGCGGAAGAGAAGGGTCTGGAGTTGCTGTGCGATATCGGGGAGCAAGTGCCGGCGGACTTGGTCGGCGATGTGGTCAGAGTGCGGCAGGTACTAATCAACCTTCTGGGTAATGCGATCAAGTTTACGCACCGCGGCGAAATCGTTCTTCGTGTGGCGTGCGAGTCGCAAAGCAGCGAGTCGGCTCAGATCCACTTTTCGGTGAAAGACACCGGCATCGGCATCCCGGAAGTTAAACAGGCAAGTATCTTTCATCCCTTTGAGCAGGCCGACGGTTCTACCGCCCGCAAGTACGGAGGAACGGGCCTTGGTCTCAGCATCTCGATGAGAATCGTGGAGGCAATGGGTGGGCGCATCTGGGTCGAAAGCCAGCTTGGACAGGGGAGCGCTTTCCACTTCACCGCGAAGTTCGAAGTGGCGGCTCCGCTGGCAGAGCAGCCCGTCCCGGCGAGTCTTTCCGATTTGCGCGGCCTGACCGTCCTCATTGTGGATGACAACGCCACCAACCGCAGAATCTTGCGTGAGGTGGTCGCCCGCTGGGGCATGCAGGCGCTGGAAGCAGACAACGGTGATACGGGTCTGGAGATCGTGGAGCGCTCGCGCCAGGACGGCAAATCGATCAGCCTCTTTCTGGTCGATCGCAATATGCCGAAGATGGACGGATTCGAATTCATTGACCATCTGCGAACTGAACCTGGCTATTCGCATGCCACCATCATGATGCTAACGTCTTCGGGACGGGCGCAGGATGCGCACCGCTGCAGAAGTCTGGGAGTGTCGGAATACCTGGTGAAGCCGATTTACCAGACTGAACTCCTATGCGCTGTCTTGCAAGCTCTGGGCAGAGCGCAGGAGGTAACCAGCTGTGGGTGCGATGAAGAGGAGGAGATCGAGGATGCCCGCATTCCGTATCGCATTTTGCTGGCGGAAGATAACCTCGTGAATCAGCATCTTGCCGTCACCCTGCTGAATAAGCTGGGACACTCTGTCGCGGTAGCCAGGGACGGTCAAGAGGCGCTGCAGAAGTGGCAAGAAGAGAAGTTCGATGTGGTATTGCTGGATGTGCAGATGCCGGAACTTGATGGTTTTGGCGTGACCGCGGCGATTCGCGCCAAAGAACGGGAAACCGGGAAACACATTCCGATCGTGGCCATGACAGCGCATGCCATGAAAGGCGATCGGGAGCGGTGTCTGAGCGCGGGTATGGACGACTACATCGCCAAACCCATCGCCAAGGACGCTCTCAGTTCCGTAATTCAACGATGCGGCCCCAAGCCGCCCGCCGAAAGGACGAGTTCGATGCAAAGCAGCGCAATTAATCGGGAAGAAGCGCTCGCGGGTGTAGGCGGTGACACGGAGCTCTTGCTGGAAATCGCACAAATTTTCCTGGACCAGGCCGATACCATGTTGGCCGCCGTCGAACAGGCGGTGCAAAAGCAGGATGCCCCAGCGTTGGAGCGAGCAGCCCATTCGCTCAAGGGCTCCGTTGGGGTCTTTCGAGCTCAGGACGCGAAGGACTTGGCTTTTAGCCTGGAACAAATGGGGCGAAATCGCGACCTCGGCGCCGCGCAACAAACTTGCGAGTCGCTGGCGCGCGAGTTACAGCTGGTCAAACAAGACTTGCTCCGCCTGCAGCGGGAATTGTCTGGCAACACTCAGGCCAGGGGCCAGCACGCCTGAAACTCCGGCCCGCGATGGAGTAGGTGCAAAGCTGATTGCCAACGAAGCTCATCTTTTTAGCCCGCATGTCTCACCACTGAGACACGGAGGCACGAAGGCGGGCGAGGTTGAATACCCGCGTACCTGTTTCTTACAACGTGTACGTGCTGAGTACCGGGTGAGCACGGCCAAGTGCGGAACATGCGGTCCAGGTTGATTTGGCTCCAGCTATCCCCGTGAACTCCGCGGTGAGAAATTGCGGTGACTCCCTTCCAGCTACCTGGATCTGCGCTAAAGTTAAGAGTATGCCGGTGCAGATTGGCGCACGGTCGCCTGATTTTTCTGACCCAACCGCCCTGATGTCGGATTGCCATCGCCGGATTGAAATATTCCTGGGAACACTGGTCGCGGTTTCCCGGCTGGAGGGCGGCCCTTTAGATAGCGAACAAACCCGGGCCTTGGAAGCTGCTTTGAAGTATTTTCGGGAAGCGGGCCCAAAGCATACGGCGGACGAGGAAGTTTCTCTTTTTCCCCGCCTGCGCACGATGGCTGCGGAGGAAGTTCGGACGGCCCTCGCCCAGGTGGAAGACTTGGAGCAGGACCACCGGCGCGCCGAGAGGCTGCACGCACAAGTTGAGAGCCTGGGACAGAACTGGTTGCGTGACAGACACCTGTCCCGCAAAGACGCGCAGCAATTCTCCTCCGCTGTTGCAGACCTTGCCTCCATCTACGGAAAACATATCGAAATTGAGGACAAGGAAATTTTTCCGGTTGCTTCTCGGGTGCTGTCCAACGAAATGAAAGAGGAGATTGGAAAAGAAATGGCGTCGCGCCGCAGCGTGGCTCCCCGGGACGACTCCAGCCAAGTTGCGCCAACTGCTCTCTGAGCGAAGAACAGCCCGGCCAGCGCATCCGGAGCCGGAAGCCTCATAGCGCCTCATTAGTTTCAAACTGATGCGAGTCTTCCCGCACTGGGAATGCGACCAAGTACCCGGTCGCGATCTACGTCCCGCGTTCGTCGGCAAACGGAGAGCTAGAATTTTCTGTGACAGAACCTGCCGGGCGTTTGCGAGAAGATTCCTGAGCTTCGACCGGCATCCGGTTTTCCAAAATACCAATGAGGGGAGCCTCATCTACGCCAATACCGGACAGACGGGAAACGTAGTTGTCGCAAGCACATACGCGGCCGATGAATAGTTGTTCGCGAACGCTCAGCACTTGCTGAGGCAAGCTTTGGAAGTGCCGGAAAATCCAGATCAGATAAAGCCTCTGCCAGAAGTTTGGCCTGATGTAACGTGGCCCGAGCGGAGTCTGAATGCAAAGCACCCCGCCTATCAGTTTCTCAATCGACATGGTCCAGCCTGCCTATTTCAGATTACATTGCTAAGGGAAGCAATCGGAAGGCCGTAATTATCGCATCGGTGGGCTTATATGGAAAGCAGAATCGCTTGTCATTCCCGAATTTTTCATTTGTCACAAATCGGGACAAGTCACGCCCCGCCAGTACCCATTGCGGGATTGTGCGCCCAAATGAAATGGGCGACGCACCTACCGGCGCCATCGCCCTAACTTCAACTTTCTATTCGACTTGCGAAACGAGGCTACTTTGGCAGCTTGACTTCTTTCAGCGGTCCATTCTGGCCATCCTGCTTTGCCGCCCGGAACGGAACCACGACTAATGCCTGCTCCAGGATGGGGACATTCAGCGCCCCAAGCTTGCTTTCGGTTGCGTGCAGGTCGTCGACATCGCCGGACTGCTGATAGGCTTCAGCCAAACGCCTCAAGGAGAATGGGTCGCTGTTGTCCTCCTGGAGGTGCGCGATGGCTTCTTTGTAGTTCTTCTTCTCCAGCAACGTGAAACCCTCAGCCGCATGGTAAGACTGCTGGATGCTCAAGCTGCGGCTATTGGCCGCCATGGTCTCCAGTTCGTGGAGCGCCTTGCCGGCGAGCTTTTTCTGGCCAGCCTGCGTCGCTCTTACCACGCGCAGGCGAAGAATGCGAGATCTCTCCTCTGCGCGATCGGTCTGTGAAATTTCCTGGTGCGCGAGCGCTGCTTCCGCCTTTTCCAAATGACTTAACGCAATGGCATTGTCCGGTTGATACATTGCCATCGAGCGGTAGGCGCGCGCGCTGAAGAGGTCGAATCCGAGGGAGTGAGCGTTATCGGCAAGCGCGATAAAAGCTTTGTCGGCTTCGTCCAACTTGCCCTCACGAACCCAAGTCTGAGCCGATTGGAATCCGTACAGCAGGCGATCCCCTGTGTCGGGATCATCCTTGATCGCCTGCGCATATTCTTTGCGAGCCTGCTCCTGATCTCCCATGAGCGCGTAGGTATCGCCGAGGCCCATACGGGAGAGATAAAACGTGGGATCAATTTTCAAGGATGCCCGGTAGTGTTCGAGCGCACCTTCGTTGTTGCCGGACATGCGGAGAATCTCAGCATAAGAATCCTGCGGGTTGGGCTCATTGGGCAGGACCTTGATGTAGTGCTCCATAGCTTCGAACGCCGGAGGGAAATCTCCTACGCGAGCATGGGCATAGGCCAAGTTGTTCAGTGCGGCGGCGTAATCTTTATCTATGGCCAACGCCCGTTCGCACATTTTCGCTACCTGCTCGTCATCGTTCTCGTTAAAGAGCCAATTGCTGGCCAGGTAAAACAGTCTCTTGTCCTTGGGGAACATGGCCAGGGCGTCGTTCATGGCGGTGATGCCGGAAAGAAAATCGTTTTCCTGTACGCCTGTGATCCAGCGGATGACTAACTTTTCCCCCGGAGTAACATTGGCCATCAACGCTTTGGCACTGGCGCGAGCTGCTTTGGCTTCGGCCGGGTCGGTCGTGCTGAACGCAACAAAGGCGTACCCTAATGCAAAATTGGGATCTGCTTTGGTGGCCTGACGCCAGTCGGCAGTGGCTCGGTCGATGTGAAGGGTTTCGTAGTTCACCATGCCGTGCTCGTACAGTTCACTGGCTCGAGCGGAGGTCGTAGTCACCGGCAAGGTGGTGCTGGTTTTGCTGTGATGCTTGGAATGGGACGCCTTCTTCGACGCAGTCGCGAACGGGGCACAGAGCACAGCAACGACGACAATGCACAAGAAACGGCGCATGTTATTTTCTCGCAAGGAATCGATTTATTACCGCTACGACCGCGAGAGTAACATGCAGAATTTACCCGACAAAGTTACCGGAGTGTAGGGAGCGCTTGCTTGGCTTACGAAAGTAACTGAAGTAGCCGCAGCTGGAGGGGGGTGCCTCGCCCTTTCGTTAGAAGGCGAACCGGACCGCGATTTGGATGTCTCGCGGGCCACCGCCTCCCAGGTAAGGATTCTGAGCGCCTACGTCGGGAGTCACAGTGACCGGCAGAAAGCCCTGGCCTCGCCCGCTTGCGTCCAAGCCGTTTGCAGTCCAGTCCACAATGAAGTTCGGAAGAATGGGATTGGCGAAATTGGGATGGTTGAAGAGGTTAAATATGTCCGCTCGAACTTGCATCGTGACCTTTTCGGTCAAGCGCGTGTCCTTGCTAAACGCGATATCGAAGTTGCGGAAGTGTGGCCCAAAGAAATGGTTCCGGCCCTCGGAACCGTAGTGCGGGACGCCTGCACATTGCCCAACTCCGTTAACGAACACAGGTGTACCGGAACACGGCGCCGCAAACGCGGAGAGGTTGAGAAATGCGAACGGCGTATTGGTTCCGGAGAATGGATTACCGACCAGATCCGGACGCTCAATGAACTCGCCGACAGGATTCGCCGGGTCAAGCTGATGCGTGTTGAAGACATTGAAGTCGTTCACCGTAAATGGCATGCCGGTCATGATGCTAAGGACGCCGTCCAGTGCCCAGCCTGAGCTGAGCCAGTGAAACGTGTTGCTCTCGGGAAACTTGTAGTTGAAGAGCCAGGTCAGATGGTGGCGGACATCGAAGCCTGAGTTGCCGCGTTCGCGTCCGGGATTGAAACTGTTATCGGGCAGCGCCTCATTCGGGGCGTAGTCCTGGCCATCACTGGCATTGTCGATGGAATGCCCATAAGTGTAGTTGAGAGTAGACGCCAAGCCTCGCAGATTGCGGACCGTCAGCTTGGCCTGCAACGAGTTGTAACTGGACGACGCCGATGATTCAAATTCATTCACGTGGCCAAACTGGCTGCCACCGAGACTGGTGCCCGCCGGGGGCGTAAACGGGCCATTGTCAAAGGGGCGAACTCCCGTGAATTGATTCGGCTGATTGATGTCCCGATAGCGGAACAGTTTTCTTCCCTGTGAGCCGACGTAAGCCAGCATCACGGCCGTGTGCGCGCCCAGTTGTTGCTCGATATTCAAGTTGTAGTTCTGCACATAGGGAGTGCGCAGGTTCGGTGCGACCCCGAAGACATCGGTGGCAGCAAATCCGCTGAAAACCGGTCCAGTACATAAATTCGCAGTCCCCGGCACCGCCACCTGCGTGAAGGCGCAAGGACCCGGCGAAAGTTGCAGCGCGCCGGGATCGAGGCTTCCATACAGAATGGGCCTAGGCCCAACCCCATTGAACACCGGACCAGCATTGGGAGTATTGAAAGGAATCTGCCCGGCAAAAAAATCCTGCGAGAAAGCGTCGTAGGCCAGACCCCAGCCGGCTCTCGCGACAGTTTTGCCCGTGCCGAACACGTCATAGGCAGCGCCGAGTCGTGGAGAAAAGTTGTTGTAATCCTTGGGATACAGACTCGGAGGACCGCCCGCCGCACGCACCCGTTCCAGACCAAAACTCGGACTGAAGGTGCTGAACAAATTGTTTTTCTCGCCAATCACGCCAAAATAATCCCAGCGCACGCCGTAGTTCACCGTGAGCCTGCGGCTGTAGCGGTAATCGTTCTGAAAATAGAATGCGTGGCTACCCTGATAGGTCTGACGGTGGGAATCCCCAATGGTCTGGCTGCCGCCGTCGGGCAGACCCGCCAGGAAATCTTGGAGAGAAGCAAAGCTCAGCACTCCCCGATGGTTCAAGTCAAAATACTGTCGGACCGTTGTGCGCCGGTAGTCGTAGCCAATTTTCCAGTTACTTTTTCCGCTGTTGAACGAGAAGTTCACCCCATACTGAATGTTGGTGTCGACGCGCCCGCGCGGGTCAGACTTGTTAGCGCCGAGCCCGGCGAAGCCGGCGACGTTTATTACCGGCAGGCCGAAATCCGCCAGTGTGAAGGAAGAATTGGCAGTGTTCAGGCCCAGTCCTGCGGGAACCAGATTCTTGTCTTGCGGCGAAAAAGTTTCCCGGAACTGGTTCCATCCACCGCGCAACTCGATCAAAAGATGCGGCGAGACTACGTGGGTCAAGGAAATGGACCCTACCTGCACCTTGGTAGGTACGACGGTGTTGTATCCCGGCAGCAAGTTGCCGCCAACAATGGCGAGAGGCGCGCTCTGCTGGCTGTATCCGAAGAAGTAGCGGGCGGTGAGCAGATCATTGTTGCCGAGGTGATGATCGATCTTAGCAATCCCACTGTCGAGCCGATTGGTGGCATTGGTCGTGACTTCCAGTGTGCGGGCTGTATCCGATCCAGGGCCGCCATCTCCAAACGCAGGCAAAGGCCCCCAGGGATTCAGCGCGAGAATATTGCCGATAATGGGATTAACTCCTCCCACCAGCGCTGCAGTGGCATTGATCTGCTCCTGGCTGGGAATGGTAGCCGGGGCGGGAATGCCTACCTTTTCCCGTTGTCCTTCATAGGCTAGAAACCCAAACGTCTTGTC
>DASSIO010000029.1:0-2749 GCA_035691825.1 Terriglobales bacterium
TCTTCCAAGACCTTCAGCAGCTTGGGCTGGACATTGGCGTCGATATCGCCGATCTCGTCGAGAAAAATCGTGCCCCTGTGACCGACCTCGAGCAGCCCTGGCTTGGGATTGAGCGCACCCGTGAACGCTCCCTTCTCGTGGCCAAATAACTCGGATTCCAGGAACTCTCGCGTAAGGCCGGCGCAGTTGAGATCCACAAAAGGTTCCTCGGCGCGTGGTCCATTCTCATGCAGCCACGTGGCCAGGACGCCTTTTCCGGTTCCGGTTTCTCCTTGAATCAAGACCGGACTCTGGCTATTGGCAACTTTCGCCGCAGCCTCGGAAAGCCGCTTAATGACTTCGCTCTCACCCAAAAAAGGATTCAGGGCGACACGTTTGCGCCGCGCACTGTTGGCGCGCTGCTTTTGCTGATTGCGCGAATTTTCCAGCACCTTGTGAACGATCATCAGCAGAGCCGAGGGTTCGACGGGTTTGGAAAGACACTGCTCGGCGCCATTCTTGATCAGTGACACGCCCAATTCCATCGAACCGAAGCCGGTCAGCACGACGATAGGGACGGTTGGTTCCATCTCCTTAAACTTAGGGACAAGTTCGAGGGCGGTTCCATCCGGCAGGCGAAAATCCAGGATTACCACGTCGGGGCGAGTTGTGCGAAAACTGTTGAAGCCGCTGGCCACGTCTTCGGCCTCTTCGACTACCAAACCGTCTGCAGTCATGTGCGAGGTATAGGCGCGGCGCAGGTCGTCGTCATCCTCAACCAGCAAAATCTTTCGGCTTGCGAATGCAGGCATGATCAGAAGCCTTCGCTACGCCCACATTATAGGCTACGACCTGTTCATGCCTTAGAACTTGTGCTGGGCGCTTCCGAGTGGAATGAGCGAGCGAAATAGTCTAATATTCTTCCGCACCCGCCCCCTGGCACGATGGTTGGTTGAAGCCGTGATACCACCGTTCGTGCAGCGCTGATTGTTCTCGAAAGAATGGTTTTGAATGTCCAGGCCGTGTGACTGCGTCGTGAGCTATGCCGCGGCATTCTTCGCCGCCGTCACCGCGCTCTTCGTGCTTGCCATTTCCAGCCCCGGTATGTGCGCCGAGAGCGTAGGCCATCTGCCCAAGAAGGTTCTGATCGTTTATTCCTTCGACAACGATGAAGCCATTTATTCCGGATTCGACCATGTTTTGCGCGAGCGAATTCGAATGCGCTTGCCCCAGCGGGTCGAGTTCTACACCGAATATCTGGACCTTGTCCGGTTTCCAACGGACTCGCACGCGGAAGACATGGTCAAGTTGTTGAAGCTGAAGTACTCGCAACAAAAACCGGATCTGATCATTCCGGTCTCCTATTCGGCGCTGCAGTTTCTCGTTGATCACGGGAAGGACTTGTTTTCCGGTACGCCGATGGTGGCGTTGTTTAACCAGAGGAAGCTGGACGACCTGAAGCAGCGTCTGGCCCGTAGTCCAGGAGAAAACATTACGGGTGTGACCAGCACCGACGAGCCTGCCCGTACGGTGGATCTGGCCTTGCGCCTGCAGCCCGATACCCAGCACGTCGCGGTGGTGGTAGGCAGTTCGTCCCTGGAAAATTACTGGCGCGATCAACTCAGACAGGATCTCTCGCCCTACAGCGGGAGAGTTGAGCTCATCTATCTGACAGGGATTTCGCTGGATGACCTCCTGAAGCGAGTCGCAGCCTTGCCGGCGCATTCGATCATCCTTAGCACATTCTTCTTCCAGGATGCGACGGGACAATTTTTCATGCCGGAGGAGGTTCTCGATCACATCTCGCGCGAAGCGAAGGTGCCCATCTACGCAATTTATTCCAGTTATATCGGCCATGGAGTGGTTGGCGGGTGGATGACGAACCCAGAGATATCGGGGAGAAGAGTCGCCGATCTTGCGTTGGCCGTATTGAAGGGAGAGAAAGCGGCCGGCATTCCAATCGTGGCCGATAATGCCGCGGCTAGCATGGTGGACTGGCGGCAGCTGCAACGCTGGGGAATCAGCGAGAAACGCCTGCCGCCGTCAACCCTAGAACTGTTCCGCGAAGCAACGCTATGGGAGCGCTACCGAACCTTGGTCCTCGGGATGATTGCGCTGTGTGCCGTGGAATTCGTTTTAGTGTTCGCGCTTGTCTTCACCATACGACAGCGACGACGCGCAGAGAAAGAACTGCTACGCGAGAAGATCCTGGCCGACGCTGTGATCGAGAGCCTTCCGGGAGTGTTTCTTGTGCAAGATGAGGCTGGCCGCAACCTCCGCTGGAACAAGAATGCGGCGACTCTGCCCCGCTTCCCTTTAGCCGGGGCAATGTTTCCGAGCAATGTCGCTGATACACACAAACAATCGGCGATTGATGCAAGGCAGAGAGTGCTCGAGGATGGGGCAGGCGACGTCGAGGTGGACCTTTTGCTCCAGAATGGCAAGACTGGGCCGTTTTATTTCACGGGGAAGAGGGTTGAGCTGGAAGGCAAGCCTTACATTACCGCGATTGGAATTGATCTGACCGAAAGAAAGAAGGCGGAAGAGGCGGTTCGGCGATTTGAAGCGGAGATGCGATTGCTCGTGGAGCACGCTCCTTATGGAATCGGTACGATCAATGTAAAACAAGATCGGTTCGTGCATGCCAATCCCGCGATGGTGAAGCTGCTAGGGTACGCCTCGGAAGCGGAGGTTCTGGCGTTAAACGTCTCCCGTGATCTTTACTGCGATGGAGAGGCGCAGGGATTTCGCGCTCAGCCCACCCGGGCCG
>DASSIO010000030.1:0-5506 GCA_035691825.1 Terriglobales bacterium
GAGCTGCTGAACGGTTTCATTCCATTTTTTGGCGTCGAAATTGTCGAACGTCTCGTCGTTGTTGCCGCTGAACTTCTCGAGCTTCTCCCCCCTCAGGTTTGCCAGATTCCGCCGGTTCCAATACACCAAATGGTAGGCCAGTTGGCCGACCGAGTGATTGCCCTTGTTGTCTCTCCAGCTCGCTTGCTCGGCCGTCAGGCCTTTCACCGCAACATTCGCGGGCACAAACCATTCTTCGCTGTCATGCGTGGACTTCAGTTCCGCCAGCAAAACGTCCCGCAGCGTTGTTGGTTTTTTGTCTTGCGCGTGAACCGGAACCGCCAACAGCAAAAGCGCAAAAACTGCCACTCGTTTGATCATTCGAGGATCCTCCCAGCCCTTAGACGCGCCAAGAGGTCGTCCGTTTCTGACAAATGGGCGGTCGCGCCGGTCATGAAAATCCATTTCGGCGTTAGCCCTCTATTCTTTCCGAACGTCTTTACTGCTGGATAATGACGACGTCTGGCGCCGCCACGCTTACGTTAATGAACACAGCCTTCGTTGGAGAAATCATGTAAATCACATCGCCGGCGCTGTCGGTCCCCACGCCGTTCGAGGCAATGCTAAATCCCGAAGCTGTAAGGGCCTGGTCCAACGCCAGACCGAAGAGTCCACTTTGGTCAGCGGTGATGTTTAAAGTTCCATTGCCGGTCGAAGTGGCAATGCCTGAGGCCAGGACCGAAGCGGTAACCGCTGGCGGCGCGACACCAAAAGTGTAATTTCCAGAAACCGAAGCGCCCGAAAAAGTTCCTCCGGATTGCACTTCGACGAAACCCGCATTCGTGCCGCCGCTTGTCTCCATCAGGAATGCAGCCGTCGGGCTGAGCAGATAACCACCCAATGGGCTGTTCGCTCCCGCGATCGTAATCCTGCCATTTGCCGCCACCGTGTATGTCAACCCCGTTTGGTTTGTCTTCGTCGTGTGCACCCCAGAATCATTCTTGTCTTGGCTCACAACCGTAAGGTTACCCGCGCCATCAAAGCTGGTTAATCCTAGCGTCGCACGGGCATCGCCTGCTGTATTTCCCACGTCCTCTAGGTAAAACACAGCAGTGCCTTTTAGATCCGAGTTCGCAAACGACGTGGACGACTGCGATTGCATCTCGCCGCTCATAAGTCCGCTCGAAGACTCCGGATCCGTCGTCATGAGGAGGGCTTGATTCGCCGACACGATGTAAACGACCTCATGTCCCGCAGCGCCTACCGCTGAGCACGAAGTACAGCTGAGGTTTAGACGGCCAAATGTAGCTGTATTCGCCGGGTCGGGCGTGAGCGTCCCAGTGAACGCGGCGTTCGTTCCTATGCCGTTGGAGTTGATGTCCAATTCTCCGGGATTCAAGTTTCCTGCGCCGTCGACTGTGACAGATCCAGTTTCTACGGTGCGAGTGGCAGAGTTATTCTGTCCGATAAGTTGGAAGGCGTACGACCCTTTGATGCTGGAAAGCGCGAAAGCCGCCGATTGTTGCAGGTAGATTACGCCTGAGCCTATAGGGCCATTGACTGCGGTCGTATAATCGAACTCGATCAGCCGCCCTGCCGTCGCCACATTGCTGCCGTTGAGGGAGCCCAGAGCAAACGCAACGGTTCGTGACCCTCCGCCAAAAAAACTTAACGTTGCCGTCCCACGGTGATCTGGACCGACAGCGTAATTGCCCCCAGTGATTGGCAGGGCTGAAAAGTATCCGTTGGGGGTATTGAAGTCCACTACTCCATTGGTGATGTTGCCGTTACCGTCCGCCGTGAAGCTTCCCACCTCTGCGTGCTCGGTTCCGGCAGCGCTGCCTAAGCTGTTGATCTGATATGCATATTGGCCTTTAAGTTCGGCGTTGTTTGCGTTAGGCGGACTGTCTATCGTGATGCTGAGCGGTTGAGTCACCGAGCCGGCGGGATTTGACGAATCTGTGACCTTTACAGTGAACTGCGTCGTTCCGATGGCGGTCGGCACGCCGGTAATCGCTGTGATGGTCTGCCCTGTGGTGTTTGCGTTGTTCGTGGTAATGGCGAATCCACTGGGCAGAGAACCGGTGGAAACGCTCCAAGTATAGGGCGGAGTTCCACCAATGGCTTGGAGGGCTGAGCCGTAGGGTATCCCCACGAGACCGCCGGGAAGTGAAGTAGTCGAGATCACGATTGCCGATCCAACAATAGAGAATGTATCCGAATCCGTGGATGAAGGATTCTCGACCGAAGTCGCGGTGATTGTCACGCAGTTCGAACAACTGGTGTTCGCCGCTGTGTACGTCACAGAACTCGACGACCCGTTATTCACTGGGTTCGAAAGCGTTCCCTCTCCGCTGGCTGGAGTAAGGGTCCAGGTTACCCCTTGCGGGTTGTGGTGGTTGTGGAACGTCTGCGCATTGAAGACGAACTGCATTCCCGCAGGAAGCGAAGTCTGTTTGTTGAGGATCTGCACCGTGGTGGGGTTCCCACCGCCTCCGCCGCCCCCTCCTCCACCGCAGCCAATTCCAATGACTGTCGCCCCAAACGAGCACAGTGCAAAAGCCAAGGCAAAATGTTTCATGGCCATGCCTCCACCTCTCCGAATCGAAGCAGCCTCCTCGGAAGGCTGGCCGAGGCACACACCTCCTCCTGCGCGAAATGTGCTAGACTGCCCGCACGACTTCGCGGTAGAGAGTCCCGAGTAGCCTTCCAGGGAAATCTTTGCGAGCGGCAAAGTAGACTCGGAAGAGCGAAAATGTCCCTAAGAAACTGCAAATAAACTCCAAAACGTTGGGTTTGGCGATGTCCGGGCAAGCAAGAGTCATTTATCAATTCGGGCCGTATCGCCTTGATTCCGCCCAACATCTGCTCTTTCGAGATGACCTGGTCATCTCACTCGCGCCTAAAGCCGCCGAAACTCTCGTCGTTCTGGTCGAGAACCACGGGCGATTAGTTGAAAAAGATGAGCTCATGAAAGCCGTGTGGCCCGACACGTTTGTCGAAGAAGCCAACCTGACCGTTCATATCTCCGCGCTCCGGAAGCTCTTCCAAGATCACGCCCACCCCGAGGGGTACATCGAAACCATTCCCAGGCGGGGATACCGATTCGTCGCGCCTGTTGTTGAACGATCAGTGGCCAATGGGGCGACATCGTACGCAGGTGTGCCAGCGCAGCCGGAAGCTGCGGTGCCGCGTCCGCGCCCCTCCACTCTTCGGTTGTTGGTTGCGGGATTTTGCGGATTGGCCCTTCTGGCGGCAGGCTTCGTGCTCGTGGGGAAAGTGCGGCTGTTCAGTTCCACTCCTCGGCGGATTCATTCGGTCGCCGTTCTGCCACTCCAGAATCTATCGGGCGACCCCTCACAGGAATATCTGGCCGACGGCCTTACTGAGGCCCTCGTGACCGACTTGGCTCAAGTGCGTTCTTTGCGTGTGATTTCGCGGACGTCGGTCATGACCTACAAGCGTACAAGCAAGAAGCTGCCGGAAATCGCCCGCGAGTTGAACGTGGATGCTGTGGTAGAAGGTTCTGTGGTGCGCTCTGGCGACCAGGTTCAGGTGACGGCTCAGTTGATTGAAGCCCCTACGGATACACATCTTTGGGCTCAGACCTACGAGGGCAGCCCGCGGGATCTCCTGATGCTGCAAAACCGCATGGCCCAGGCCATCGTTCAGGAAGTGCGCGCGACGTTGACCCCCGAGGAAAAACTGCGGCTCACGACAATCCACCAGGTTAACCCCGATGCCCACGAAGCCTATCTGCAAGGCCGCTACCTCTGGAACCGGCGCACTCCCGCCGCGCTGCTCTCCAGCATGGAATTCTACGAGAAGGCCACGCACCTCGACCCCAACTCCGCAGAAGCTTACGCTGCCATGGCCACTGTTTACGCTACGATGGTGGCGACCGATCAGTTTCCACCACAGGAGATGGAGGGCAAGGCCAAAGCTGCTGCTGAGAAGGCCCGCTCGCTCGATGAAGGTTTGCCTGAGCCACACGCCGTGCTGGGCTACATGAAGGCGGTTGGCGACTATGACTGGGACGGTTCCTACGCCGAGTTTGACCGCGCCATAGCGCTCGATCCGAGTTATGCCATGGCCCATCATTGGTATGGCTACATGCTTGTAGTGCGTGGCCGCTTCGTTGATGGGTTGCGCGAAGTTCACAAAGCGCGGGAACTCGATCCCCTGAACCTGGCGGAGCAGGAGGCTCCGGCGCAAACCTTATACTGGTCCCGTGACTATGAGGGGTGCGTGGCGCAATCGAGAAAAACGCTGGAGCTTGATCCCAACTTCTTCTATGCCCATATGTTCATGGGGGATTGCCTCGAGCAGTTGAAGAAGTACGACGAGGCCATTTCCCAACTTCAAGAGACACTTCGCATCTCCCCTAACAACACTGCCGTCATGGCGCGTCTGGGGAACGTGCTCGGAACGGCGGGGCGCAAAAAGGAAGCGCTGGATCTTTTGAAGCGGATGGAACAAACGCGCCAATCGGAGTACACCTCAGCTGGTCTGCAAGCCTGGATCTACGCCGGCATCGGCGACCGCGAGCATACCCTCCAACTGCTGGAAGAGGATGAGAGCCAGCGCGGCGTCACCACGCTTTTCCTGAGAGACGACGCCAAATACGATTTCGTTCGCTCCGATCCGCGTTTTGTCGCTCTGCTGCAAAAGACCCACCTCGACGATAGTGAGCCCTCAAGAAAACAATAGTAGTCCGCGGTGAAATTCCATGCGCGGAGAATCCTAGCGGCGATCCAGAGAAAGGATTGTTTGCAGCAGCACGTTCGCTCCATTTGAGCAATCCTGCCACGAGGTCAGTTCTTTTGGCGAATGGCTGATCCCCCCGATGCTGGGAACAAAGATCATTCCCATCGGCGCCAGCCGCGCCATCCATTGCGCGTCGTGTCCCGCGCCGCTCGGTAGCCGCGTCGTTTTCAGTCCCAGACTTGCCGCGGCCTCTTCGATGGTTCCTTGGATTCCCGGATCGGCAAGCGCTGGCGGATCGTGATCCACTTTTTTGATCTGAATTTCCGTTCCCGTCTCGCGCGCAATCTCCTGCGCCCGCCGTTGAATCTCGTCGCCCAGGCGTGCAATCTTTTCTGCGGAAAGATCTCGCAATTCTATGGAATGTTTCACCAGCCCCGGCACGACGTTCGGCGCATTCGGAAACACCTGCAACTGGCCAACCGTCCCGACTTGCCGCCCCGGCTCACGCGTCACCACCTCCTGCACGGCTTCGATCAGTTTCGCTGCAGCAAGCAGCGCGTTGCGCCGATCGGGCATGGGCGTCGTGCCGGCATGATTCGCGAAGCCATGGATTTCCACCTGATATTCGTCGATGCTCACAATGCCTTCTACAACGCCAATCGAAATTTTCGCTTTGTCCAGCGTGCCGCCTTGCTCGATGTGCAATTCCAGATAGCAGCAAAACGAATGGGGTGGGATGCGCGCTTCGGCCAGCCGCGCGGGATCGCCTCCAATCCTGCGGAGGCCGTCTTCCGCTCGAATGCCGTTGTATACACGATTC
>DASSIO010000031.1:0-98491 GCA_035691825.1 Terriglobales bacterium
TGGCGGAAGGCAAAGCTTCACTCGACGCTATGCCAAGAAAACCCTTAGGCTCCAAACGTCGAGTGCCTGCGGGCAAGGAGATGTAACCGCCGATGATTATTTATTTTTTGCGTCACGCCAGCGCCGGACAGCGTCTATCCAACGCGAAAAGGGATGAGAAGCGGGCTCTCGACCAGGATGGTATCGAACAGTGCGGGTATGTCGGACGCGCGCTGGCAGCACTGGACATTCAGGTCGATGCCATCATTTCCAGCCCTTTGAAGCGAGCCACGCAAACCGCTTCCCTGGTGGGCAACGAAATGGGCTACGAAGGTAAGCTGCAATTGAATGATGCGCTTCGTCCAGCCGCGGCTTTCGACAGGTTCCGGACGCTGCTCGAAGAATATGCGAAGCTGGATGCGGTTATGATTGTAGGTCACAATCCTAATCTGAGTGAGTTCGTGGGCCGCACGATTTCCAACGGCACGGCCGGCGCCTCAGTTGATCTGAAGAAGGGGGCTGTCGCCCGGGTGGAACTCGCACGCAATCACGGAGTCCTGCATTGGTGCCTGACTCCGAAGGTTGTCCGCACGATTTACACGACAGCAGCCGAGAGTGTCCGCCCAAAAACTTCGCGGAAATAGTTCTTTTCTTTTTCAATCGCCCACAGCTCCAAGTCCACGCTTGCCTTTGCTTTTGGGTGGAGCAGTAGCTCAACCCGGGAGGCACGTTGACGGACGCGTACCTGGCGAACGGCTTCACCGCGTCCCAGGTTTAGCGCGCGCGCCAGTCGAAGTAGTAGCGAAGCCTTGGGGACGAATTCACGATCGCTGGGTGCGAGCGTCTTCACCGGGGCATCGGAGGGGCTGGGTCGGGACTTGCCCAAGTAGCGAGCGATGGCGGCGATGATCCGCCGCTGCTCCGGCGTGTAACCGAGAAGTTCTGAGTGGGAGATGATGTAGTAAGTGTGCCGATGCCGGCCGCTGCGGTTGACGTAATCGCCAACTTCATACAACATCGCGGCTGCCGAAAGCCACTCATGATATCCCGATGGCAGCTGGTGGATCGACTTGAGTGCTTCAAACAGGTGTTCCGCCGAGTCCCGCACTTGAGTGGCATGATCGATATCGACATGGTAATGGTCCATGGCTGCAAGCAGGGAATCGTGCCGTTCCGAAGCAATCTGTTTACTGGAGCGGGCTCCACGGCCGTGCTCGGAAGCCATTTGTGCCAACAGGCCGTCTCTTAAGCCCAGGGGCGAATAGCGGAACCCGCGGAGCTGGCATCTTTCCATCAGCTCGGAGTAAACGATGGCGCCGGCAATGATGATTTCCGCCCGCCGCGGCCCGATGCCCGACATCCGCCGGCGCTGTTCCAGGGTAGATTTGGCCAGCAGTTTCGCAATCCGGCGCATTTGCGACCGGGTAACGCTGGAAACGCCGCGATTTTTCGAAATGGATTGACAGACCGCTGCCAGAGCGGCGGCTGTTCCCGAAGTGGCAAGGGTAGCGTTTACGCGATACTCGATGATTCGATCCTGAATACGGCGAATCTCGCGGGCGATGAATCCGCGAAGCCGCTCCAGTTCAGGTTTTCGCGGCGGGTCGTGATGCAAGAATTCATTTGTTAACCGCACCGCGCCCAGTGGCAAACTCACCGTCTCGCGGATATGACTATGCGACGAGATTGTCAGTTCACAGCTGCCCCCGCCCAGGTCAATCATCAGCACTGGCGCTCGTCCGATCCGACCAGCACCTACCAGGCCGAGGTGAATGAGCCGCGCTTCTTCCAGCCCAGAAATGACCTCGACCTTCCACCCCGTCGCTGACCGGACCCACTCCAGAAATGCTCGCGAATTGCGGGCGTCACGCAGGGCACTGGTCGCCACCACGCGGACGGAATCGGTCGCGTGACTCTGAGTAGCTCTATGGAAGCGGCGTAGCACTTTGATCGTGTTCGCCATTGCCTCAGGCGAGAGAAAGCCGGAGCGGAAGACAGACTCACCCAGGCGAGTTACCTCACGATCCTCATGGACAGGTTGCAATCCGCGCGCGGACAGGCGCGCAATCTTCAAGCGGACAGAATTGGATCCGATATCGACTGCGGCAAAGGTTGGCATGCGCAGTTACGCGGAAACAGTTTACGACAGGGGACTGTGTCGGAACGCAGCCAGCGGGAGCAGACGTTAAGATCGGTGTAACGTTGCAGCTTCAGCAGGCGTTTTCCTTATTCACCACAAAGCACACAAAGGATCCCAGGGGCAGTTCTGTTTCGGCAAATCCGAAGCCAGAGTTAGTGAGTCGAACTACGGATTCTGAAGCACCCAAGCAGGTAAATGCTAAGTAGTTCCTCTGTCGCCTTTGTGTCCTCTGTGGTGAATTCCCAGGTAGTTCACCGTTGCAGTTTGTCGCGTATATCCGCCGCGATGAGTTGTCCGTGAAAGCGCCCGTTCTCGATGAATATTTCATTCGTCATGGCGCCGGCCACGATGACACCGGCAACATAAATTCCGGGTACATTACTCTCCAAAGTGGCAGGATCGCATACCGGGCGGCACTGCTCTGTCGACAGCTCAATGCCCATGCTGCGGAGGAAGTCATAGTCCGGGTGGTATCCAACGAGCGCGAAGACGAAGTCATTGTCCAGCCGCACCGATCCGTCGGGCGCATCCACCACGACATAATCGACCCCTATTTCTCGTACGTAGCTGTTGAAATATGCGGTGATTTCGCCGTTCTTGATGCGGTTCTCAATGTCCGGCTTGATCCAATACTTCACGTGGTGGTGCATCTGCGGGCCGCGATGCACCAGGGTGACCCGCGCTCCATGGCGCCACAGTTCCAGCGCCGCAATGGCTGCCGAGTTCTTTCCGCCGATCACCATTACGTCCATGTCATAGTAGGGGTGCGGCTCATGGTAATAGTGAAAGACCTTGGATAAATCCTCGCCGGGCACGTGCAGTTGATTGGCAAGATCGTAGTAGCCGCTGGCCACGATCACCTTTTTTGTTTGGAAGTCATGGATGCCGCCTGCGCGATCAGTGGCGGTAACCCGGAAATTGCCGTCCTGCCCCGTAACCGTTTTGACCCAATGGTACTGACATATCTTCAATCGGTAGCGATCCGCTACTTTTCGGTAGTATTCGAGAGCCTCGAGCCGGGTCGGCTTCATATTGGCCGTGGCAAAAGGAATGTCGCCAATTTCTAATAGCTCGGGCGTGGTGAAAAAAGTCATGTTGGCGGGATAGTGAAACAGCGAGTTGACGATGCATCCTTTGTCCAGCACCAGCACTTTGAGGCCGAGCTTCTGGGTTTCGATTGCGCAAGCCAGACCGGTGGGTCCTGCCCCGATAATGAGCACGTCCACCCAGACTTCCGGCCGCGATTTCGTTTGCTGCCGCGGCAGAGTGTCGGGGATATGTTCCGTCGTCACCACGCCGCGATTCTAGCACGCGCTTGCGGCGCTCCTGGAGCAGGTCACGGATGCTTGTGAGCGCAGTCACGGAGGATTGTCTCAGACAGCGCGCTTGCAGGATTGCGGTGGCAACATAGACAATCGATCTCATTGTCACCTCAATATCCAACGGGAGGTTGGAATCCGAAATGGCGTCTCAGCAAACCCACCTACAACCATCACCTCAGTTGTTTTTCTCCACCGTCAACGCATATCAGCGCACCGAAGCATTGAAGGCCGCGATTGGACTGGAGATATTCACCGCTATCGGGGAGGGGAACCAAACCGCGGCAACCATTGCTCGTCGTTGCCGTGCCTCCGAGCGGGGCACGCGAATGCTCTGCGATTTCCTGGTCATTTCCGGCTTTCTTAGCAAAGAAGGGAGTCAGTACGCTCTGACGGGGGATTCGGCCACCTTTCTCGACCGCCGCTCGCCCGGATACATGGGCGGCGCCATCGGCTTTCTTTTGAACCCCATGATGCTCAAACATTGGCACAACCTGGCTGATGCTGTGCGGAAAGGCGGAACCAGCATGTCGGAATCCGATGTATTGGCCCCTGACCACCCGGTTTGGGTAGAGTTTGCGCGAAGCATGGCTCCGCTGATGGCGATGCCTGCAGAGCTGTTGGCGAATTATTTGAAAGCGGATGAAGGCCACAAGTGGAAAATTCTGGGTCTTGCCGTCGGGCACGGGCTGTACGGAATCGCGATCGCGCGCCGCAACCCTCACTGTGACGTTTATGTGGTGGATTGGCCCAATGTGCTGCAGGTCGCCCAGGAGAATGCGATCGCAGCTGGTTTAGGGAAACGCTACCACACCATTCCGGGTAGCGCATTTGAAGTCGAGTACGGCACCGGCTATGACATTGTGCTGATTCCGAACTTCCTGCATCATTTTGATCCGCCCACATGTGAAAAGCTGCTGCGCAAAGCACATGCGGCTCTGAAGCCCGGCGGACGGGTCGTTATTCTGGAGTTTGTGCCCAATGACGACCGGGTTTCTCCGCCACAGCCTGCCGGATTCAGCCTGATGATGCTGGTCTCCACGGAAAGCGGCGACGCCTACACTTATCCTGAATTTGAAAAGATGTTGCACAACGCCGGTTTCCGATCTTCCGACAAGCACCCGCTTGTCCCAGACTTCTTCACCGTTGTCGTCGGACATAAATAATCGTGACTGCCGAGCACGCGAGTTCCAGATGAAGTGTGCTCGGCATTTTTGTCACTAAGGGGTGTGCGGCTGCACACAGTTCACGTTGTCCACAGAGCTATAATTACGGGTTGTTTTCTCATTTCGCACTGATCAGGAGCTGGCTATGGCGACCCTCGCAGAGAAGGCCGTGACGCGCATCGAGTCCGACAGCATGGGACAAATTGAGGTCCCCGCGAATGTTTATTGGGGCGCTCAGACCCAGCGCTCGTTGCTCCATTTCAACATCGGCCGCGACACCATGCCTCCGGAGTTGATCCGTGCCTTTGGCTTCCTGAAAAAAGCATGTGCTCTGGTTAACCAGGATCTCGGCAAGCTCCCGTCCGATAAAGCCAAGCTGATTGTGCAGGCCGCAGACGAAGTGATTTCGGGCAGACTCAATGACCAGTTTCCGTTGCGAATCTGGCAGACCGGCAGCGGAACGCAGACCAACATGAACGTGAACGAGGTGATCTCGAACCGTGCCATCGAGATCGCCGGTGGGGAAATGGGATCAAAAAAGCCGATCCATCCCAATGATCACGTCAACATGTCGCAGTCGTCGAACGATACGTTCCCGGCGGCGATGCATATTGCCGCAGCCGAGCGGGTAAAGAGCGCGTTGATTCCGGCCATCAAAACTGTGCGCGATGCCATTGCCGCCAAAGCGCAAGAGTTCAACGATGTCGTTAAAATAGGCCGCACGCACCTACAGGATGCGGTTCCTCTCACCATTGGCCAGGAGTTCGGGGGATGGGCCAGCCTCCTGGACCGCGACGTTCATCGCCTTGAGCAGATACTCGAAGGCTTGTACGACCTTGCGATTGGGGGCACAGCGGTGGGAACCGGCCTCAACACCCACCCTGAATTTGCCGAGCGGGCAGCGAAGAAGATCAGCGAGTTGACTGGACTGCCATTCCGCTCGCATCCCAGCAAGTTCGCGGCGCTTTCGGCTCATGATGAAATTGTTTTTGCCCAAGGTGCGATGGAGACCCTTGCGGCTTCGCTGATGAAGATCTCCAACGACATTCGCTGGCTGGCGTCCGGGCCGCGCTGTGGTTTGGGCGAGCTGTCGATCCCGGAAAACGAGCCTGGGTCATCGATCATGCCGGGCAAAGTGAATCCCACTCAGTGTGAAGCGATGACAATGGTATGCACCCAGGTGCATGGCGCCACCGCCGCGGTTGGCTTCGCTGGGTCGCAAGGAAACTTCGAACTGAACGTATTCAAGCCGGTCATCATTTACAACTTTCTGCACTCGGTAACGCTCATCACCGACGCGTGCCATGGTTATGTCGAATACATGATCAAGGGCATTGAAGTCGATCGAGCCAAAGTCGATTGGTACGTCAAGAATTCGCTCATGCTGGTGACAGCGCTCGCTCCCAAGGTGGGATACGACAAAGCGGCAAAAATCGCGCATACCGCGCACGTCGAGCACACGGGTTTGCGCGAGGCGGCATTGAAGCTGGGATATCTCACCGGCGAAGAATTCGATCAATTAGTGCGGCCGGAAAAGATGACTCGGCCCTGATTTCCACCAACAGAAATAGCGCGGGTCCTCGGTGATTCCCCTTAGCTCGCCGCGATAATTCTACTTCTTCTCTCGATTTGTTTTGCGTGTGAGTAGATGCAGCCCTAGACTGCACGCAATTGCTTCGCGCGCTTCGTTAATCGAAACAGAATTAGCTACTCGTCGCAGCCAGTCCCTGTCCTGCCTTGCGCAGTGTGTTTCTGCGGCGTAGCCAAAGCTGGAGAAAAAAGCTGGAGAATTTATGCACAAGTACACCTTAACCCTCGTGTTTCTGATCGGCAGTACCGCAGCATTTGCAGGCGTAACCGTAAGCTCACCTTCCAACAACAGTAGCGTCAGCAGCCCCGTCAGCTTCGTTGCCCATGCCACCACCTCCTGCTCCAAAGGAGTTGCCGCGATGGGCATATACACCGCCCCCGGTGTACTGGCTTACAAGATCAACGGAGCGAGCTTGAGTACGAGTCTGAGCCTCGGAGCGGGCACCTACAACACGGTCGTGCAGGACTGGGATAATTGCGGCGGCTACGCCAAGGCTTATGTGACCATCACGGTCAAGAGCGGTACCACAACTTCAGTTCCCCGCAGCAGCCATGTCTTCCTGCTGGTCGAAGAGAATCATAGGTACAGCGACGTCATCGGAAATGCCTCGATGCCGTACCTGAACAGCCTGGCCAACAAGTACGGGTTGGCGACCCAGTACTATGCCAACACGCATCCTTCGATCGGCAACTACTTGATGCTGACCGCCGGGCAGATCATTACGAATAACGATTCCTTCTGCGGGACATTGTCGAATGACAACATCGTGCGGCACCTGTTGACGGCAGGGAAGACCTGGAAAGCATACGCCGAAAGCTTGCCGGGTGCGGGTTACACCGGCTGCGACGTATACCCTTATGCCAAGCGGCACAACCCGCTCTCCTACTTCACAGATGTGGCCAATAGCAGCGAAAAATGGAATCTCGTTCCGTTTACCCAATTCCACAATGATTTGATCAACAACCACCTGCCGCAGTTTTCTTTCATCGTTCCTAACCTCCTCCATGACGCGCATGATGGAAGCCTGTCTGCTGCCGACTCCTGGTTGAAGAGCAACATCGCACCACTGATCGCGAGCGCAGTTTTCCAAAAGGACGGAATTCTGGTCATCGTCTTTGACGAAGCGGAGGACACCGACACGCAAATGGGCGGTGGACACGTCGCCGCCGTGGTGATCGGACCCAAGGTCAAGGGAGGCTACAAATCGAGCATTACCTATCAGCATCAAAGTACGCTGAAGATGCTCATGGAAGCCATGGGGCTGACCAGTTTCCCCGGCGCCGCCTCCAAGACAAGCGATATGCGGGATCTCTACTAGGAACTATCCATTCATTAGCCGGACCGGAGTGCACGCATTCCGGTCCTTTCTTTATCCTCACCGTTTGGCACCTTGAGGACGTGCGGGCGTCCTTGACAAGCCAGGGGAGAACGTGGTGAGGTAAGTAAATACTTACTTACTATGGCCACCACTCCAGCACGGTTTTCAGCCGCCGACCGCCGCCAGCAGATTCTGGCGGTCGCCACCGCGCTGTTTGCCCGCCAGGGTTTTCAGGGAACAACCACCAAGCTGATTGCGGAACGCGCCGGCGTCACCGAAGCACTGATCTTCCGGCACTTTCGATCCAAGGATGATTTGTACTGGGCGGTAATCGAAGACAAAATCAAGAATCATTCTCCTCAACAACGGATGCACCAGCGGCTGAGCGCCAAGGGGAGTGAGGTTGACGTTCTGGCCGGATTGGCTCAGGACATTCTGGAGCGCCGCGCCAAGGATCAGACGCTTTCGCGGCTGCTGCTATACAGCGCCCTGGAGCGTCATCGCCTGTCGAACCGCTTCTTCCGATCCTATGTGGCGGGTTATTACGAGGTCCTCGCCAGCTATATCGAGCGGCAAGTTGGGCGGGGCAAGTACCGCAATGTCGATCCGCTTTTGGCCGCCCGCGGGTTCCTGGGTATGGTGATTTATCACTCCTGGGTACAAGAGTTATTCGGCGGCAAACGTTACCAGAAGTTATCCGTCCAACAGATAAGTCGAAGTGTGGCTGAAATCTGGCTACAGGGGATGTTGCGCCCGGGTACTTCCGGCAACGGATCCTCAAGAACGAAGACCGGGAATCATGCACCGCTTCAGGAGTCAACTCGTGTCGCGCACTAGTGCAGGACTTTCATGGAGTCGGGCCGCTGCTGTAACAACGCTCGCCGCTTTAGTCATCGTCGCCGGATCGCTCGTGGGCTGCTCCAACACCAAGGCCGCAGCGCCGGCGGTGGCTGCCCCCGTTCCCGTGCTCGCCGCCATGGTCGAGCAGAAGGACATGCCGGTTCAGTTGCAGGCCATTGGAGCGGTCGAAGCGTACTCGATGGTCGCGGTCAAGACGCAGGTCACAGGGGAATTGACCGAAGTTCATTTCCGCGAGGGCCAGGAGGTCAAGAAAGGTGACTTGCTGTTTACACTCGACAAGCGCCCGTTCGAAGCTGAGTTAAAGAAACAGCAAGCCAACCTCGAGCACGACATTGCCCAGGCCAAGCTGGCCCATTTAGATGCTCAGCGCTATGAAGCACTTTACAAGGGCGGTGTGGTTTCGAAGCAGCAATACGATCAGGCGCAGGCTAATGCAGAGGCGCTGGACGCCGCCGTCCAGGCCGATCACGCAGCCGTGGAAAATGCCAAAGTCCAGCTGGTGTATTGCTCCATCTATTCGCCCATCAACGGCAAGACCGGCAATCTGATGATCCATCAAGGAAATATGATCAAGGCGAACGACACGCCCTTTCTGATCGATATCAACCAGGTTCAGCCGATTTACGTAACGTTTACAGTACCGGAACAGTATCTGGCGGATATAAAGAGGTTTTCCACGGCCGGAAAGCTGCCGGTGGAAGCGGCAATTCAAGGCGACAACCGGCCGGCCATCGGGAAGCTCAGTTTCATCGACAACAGCGTTGATCAGGCCACGGGCACGATCAAGCTGAAAGGCGAATTTGCCAATACAGACCGGCGTTTATGGCCGGGACAATTTGTGAATGTCACGCTGGTGCTGCACACCCAGCCAAACGCTATTGTGGTGCCTTCGCAAGCGGTTCAGAACGGGCAGATGGGCCAATTTGTCTTCGTCATCAAGCCGGATATGACTGTGGAAACCAGGCCGGTAAGCGTGAATCGCAGCAGCAGCGGAGTTTCCATTATCGAAACAGGCCTAAAGCCCGGCGAGCGGGTTGTCACCGACGGGCAGCTGCGGCTGGTGCCGGGAGCGAGAGTGCAGATCAAAGAAGCCATTGCGCCCGGCGCGAATCCGCCAGCCAACGCGACCCCTGCAGCCCAGCTTAGACAGAAAGGCTGTTGCTCGCTCCAGCTCGACGGAGCAAGGTCATGAACGTAGCCGAGCTCTTTATTAAGCGGCCCGTCATGACCACGCTGGTCATGCTGGCTATCCTTCTGTTCGGCGTGATGGGATATCGCCTGCTGCCGGTCAGCGATTTGCCGAACGTGGATTTCCCCACGATCCAGGTGTCTGCCAGCTTGCCCGGAGCAACGCCTGAGACGATGGCCTCAGCAGTGGCGATGCCGCTGGAGAAGCAGTTCTCAACCATCGCTGGCATCGATTCGATGACCTCCACCAGTACGCAGGGGTCGACGCAAATCACGCTGCAATTCAACCTGAGCCGCAGCCTCGACGCCGCCGCCCAGGATGTGAACTCAATGATCGCGAAGGCAGGCCGCGATCTACCGCAGAGCATGCCTTACCCGCCTTCTTACCAGAAGGTAAACCCGGCGGACTCGCCCATCCTGTATCTGTCATTGAGCTCGCCCACGATGCGCCTGTCGGATGTCGATGAATATGCCGAGACCCTGATGGCGCAGCGGATTTCGATGATCAATGGCGTGGCGCAGGTCAGTGTCTATGGGGCGCAGAAGTATGCGGTGCACGTTAAGCTCGATCCCAGGGCGCTGGCCAGCCGCCAGATTGGCACCGATGATGTCACCAATGCGATCGCCAATGGAAACGTTAATCAGCCCACGGGCATTCTCTATGGGAAGCATCGCGCCTTCGTCGTGCAGGCGAATGGGCAACTGCAGAAGGCTGCAGACTACGCGCCCTTGATTGTTGCCTACCGCAACGGCGCTCCAGTGCGCCTGAAAGACTTAGGCCAGGTGGTCGATGGCGTCGAAGTCGACAAGACCGCCAGCTGGTATTACGACACGCAAGGTGGTTTGCGGCGCGCCATCGTACTCGCCATTCAGCGCCAGCCCGGAACTAATACCGTCGAGGTTGTGGACTCGATCAAGAAGCTGCTGCCCACCTTCCGCGAGCAGATGCCACCCTCGGTCGATCTGAAGATTCTTTATGACCGCTCGGTCTCGATTCGTGACTCGGTTAACGACGTTAAGTCCACGCTCTTTCTGGCCCTGGCGCTGGTCATCATGGTCATTTTTCTCTTCCTGAGGAATCTCTCGGCAACCACCATTCCTAGCCTGGCGCTGCCGATGTCCATCGTCGGAACCTTTGCTTTGATGTACCTGCTGGACTATTCGCTCGACAATCTCTCGCTCATGGCGTTGACGCTTTCCGTGGGCTTCGTCGTTGATGACGCGATCGTGATGCTCGAAAACATCGTGCGCCACATGGAAATGGGCGAGCGCCCCATGGAGGCTGCCTTCAAGGGCGCGAAGGAAATCGGGTTCACGATCATTTCCATGACGCTGTCGCTCGCGGCCGTATTCATTCCAGTGTTGTTTATGGGCGGAATCCTGGGACGGCTGCTGCATGAGTTTGCGGTCACGATCACGGCGGCAATTCTGGTGTCCGGGGTGGTTTCGCTGAGCCTCACGCCGATGCTGTGCAGCCGGTTCCTGCATCCGGCGAGCGAGGAGCGGCACGGCAGACTATACGCGGCGTCAGAGCGCTTTTTCGACCGTATGCTGCGGCTCTATGACCGCACGCTTCAGATGACGCTTAAGTACCGGGTTACGACCATGGTCGCATCGGGCATCGTGCTGGCCGCGACCGTGTACCTCTTCATGATCACGCCTATGGGATTTCTGCCCGACGAAGATACCGGGCAAATCTTTGTCTTCACCGAAGGCGCGCAGGGAATCTCGTTCGGTGGCATGGTGCAGCACCAGCAGGCGCTGAATCAGTTGATCATGAAGCAGCCATGGGTCGATTCTTTCATGTCGACAGCGGCCGGTGGCAATGCCGGTCGGATTTTCGTCCGCCTCAAACCCCGCGAGACGAGAAAACCGGCCATGCAGTTGGTGCAGGACCTACGACCCCTCCTGGCGCAGGTTCCTGGGATTGCGGCATACCCACAGGTGCTGCCTCCGATAAGAATTGGCGGCAACCTCACCAAAAGCCAGTATCAGTTCACGCTGCAGGATCCTGATACGCACGAGCTATACGACTACGCACCAAAGCTGGAATCGAAACTGCGGACCGATCCCCAATTCCGCAATCTGCTGCAGGACGTTACCAGCGACCTGCAGATCAAGAATCCACAGGTGAATGTCGAAATCGACCGTGACAAGGCTTCGGCGCTGGGCATTACGGCCAGCCAAGTCGAAGATGCGCTCAATACTGCTTACAGCCAGCGCCAGGTTTCGACCATTTACGCGCCCAACAACGCGTATCGCGTGATCACCGAAACTGAGGATCAATATCAGCTCGACCCGTCCCTGTTGTCGCTGCTTTACGTGCACTCGTCGAGCGGTCAATTGGTGCCGCTGAATGCAGTTGCCAAGCTGGCCTACGATGTCGGGCCGCTTAGCATCAACCATCTCGGGCAACTGCCGGCGGTCACAATTTCGTTCAATCTGCGGCCGGGAATCTCGCTGGGCGACGCCGTTGCCGCAGTGCAGAAACAGGCGCAGCAAATATTGCCCTCAACGATTAGCACCAGCTTCCAGGGTACGGCCCAGGCGTTCCAGTCTTCCATCACGGGATTGGGATTGCTGCTGGCTATGGCCATCCTGGTGATCTACATCGTGCTGGGTATCCTCTATGAAAGCTTTATTCATCCGCTGACGATCCTCTCCGGTTTGCCGGCAGCGGGATTTGGGGCGCTGCTCACGCTCAAGCTCTTTCACGTGGATCTGAGTTTGTACGCGTTTGTGGGAATCATCATGCTGGTGGGCATCGTCAAGAAAAATGCCATCATGATGATCGACGTTGCGCTCGAAAAGCAGCGCTCATTAGGGGAGACCGCCCAGGAGGCGATCTATCAGGGTGCCTTGCTGCGGTTCCGGCCAATTATGATGACCACCATGGCGGCACTGATGGGAACCCTGCCCATTGCTTTGGGATTCGGTGCAGGGGCCGAAGCCCGGCGTCCCTTGGGCCTGGCCGTGGTTGGCGGACTGCTGTTCTCGCAGCTTCTGACGCTATACATCACTCCTGTTTTCTACATTTACATGGAATCCTTCCACAATTGGTTGACCTCACTGCGCAAGCCCAAGACAGTTGCGGAAGAGACATTCGCGGGCGAGCCGGCGCTGGCAGTGAAGTCGGGGAAGTAGACTTCAGAGAATTGCTTCCGCTCTGGCGCGTGCAATCGTCGGGAAGTGGGAGATGTAGATCGACAGAGAGTCGCAGGGGCCGAGGCCATCGCATTCTGCGCATCAACTTCTGTGCCGTCCCTTTCGGGACTCCTCATCCCAGGTTTCGTACCCGGCACTCACGTGCCGCGCTATTGTCTGCCGCCGCGGTGCGGCTGAACCCGTGGTTCGTTCACCCTCTTTCTTAACTGCGGGTTGTGACACAACTCTAAAGCGCTGCTCTTCCACGGACCCTTCATGCCGTATAAGCTTGCAGAGTGAATTCTGGAATTGAGAGCCAGAACTCTCCCGTGGTACAACACTCGAACTGCGGCGCCAACGCCGACGCACGAGGTGCGCAAACTACACTCGAGCGTCTTCTGCTCCCGTCAATCCCAGATCTGATTTTCATCGTGCTGCTGATTGCGTTTACCTACGGCAGCCTGGCGCCCAGACTGCTCTGGGATGGCGACGTGGGATGGCACATTCGCAACGGCCAGAACATTCTTGCTGCGCACGCGATTCCGCGCGTTGACTCCTTTTCCGAAACTATGGCTGGCCGCCCCTGGTATTCCTGGGAGTGGCTGTACGACGCCGCCATAGGCGGTATGTACAACTGGGCGGGACTGAATGGGGTGGTTTTTGCTAATGCGCTGGTGATCGCTCTGACTTTGGCGCTGGTCTTCGCCTTGGGCCTGCGCCGCAGCGGAAATCTCGCCGTCACACTGGTTCTGTTCGTCTTCTGCGCGGTGGCGTCCTCAATCCACTTTTTGGCGCGACCCCACGTCGTCGGTTGGCTCATCACCATTGTCTGGTTCTGGATACTTGATTCAGCTGACCGCAATCAAAGCAGAATTTCGCGGGTCCTGTGGCTGCCGCTGATCATGCTGCTGTGGGCAAACGTGCATGGCGGCTTTGTTCTGGGATTCGTTCTGCTGGCAATCTATGTGGCAGCGAGCGTTTTGACGCTGCTCCGTTGCAGGGTTGCGCACCAGAGGGCGGCTGCGAAGAAGCGCATCAGCATTCTAATCGCGGCGGGGATCTCATCTTTTCTGACCAGTCTGATAAACCCGTACGGGATCAGGCTGCACGAGCACGTCTACGCATACCTGACGAATCGCTTCTACATGCAGCACATCAATGAATTCCGCCGCCCCGATGTCCACGGTTTGCCCACTCAGTTCTTTCTCATTCTCGTGCTGTTGACTGTAGTGGCAATTATCGCCCGGAAAGGGAGGCTGCGCTGGGCCGGAGCGCTTGTCATCCTGTTCAGCACAGTCTCCGGATTGTGGGCTGCCCGTAACCTTCCGGTCGCGTCCATGCTACTGGTCATCGTGGTGGCTCCGCTACTGGCGCCTGCACCGCGCGACAGCGTCGATACAACTCCGCAGCGCTGGCGGCTCCTTCGCGCTCGTTTCAGTTCGGGCCAGCTGATTTCAGGCTGGCACCTGTGGCCCCTGGTCTTAGTCCTGATGACGCTCGTGGTCTGCTCTCACCACGGGAATTTTCTTGGCAAGCAGATGATGGACGCGCATTTCGATCTTAGCCGCTTTCCGATACGCGCCGTTGACTTCCTTGAGAAGCAGGGAATTCGCGAGCCCGTCTACAGCCTTGACTCATGGGGCGGGTACATGATTTGGCGCCTGTATCCTCAAACGAAAGTTTTCGTCGACGATAGACACGACTTTTATGGCGAGCAATTCGTGCGCGACTACTTGAAAGTGCTGCATGCGCAGCCGGGATGGCAGGAGGTCCTCAACCAGCTTAAGGTAAATATTGTATTGCTCCCGGCTAAATCAAAAACCAACGATGCGCTGAGTCGGTCGGGCGAGTGGCAGATCGTCTATCAGGATTCCGTGGCTGACATCTTCGAGCGGCACTAGAGTACGGCAATTCTGTTTTTCACTATGGCTAAACCAAACGCAAGGTCCCTCGACCCCGCAGACTTGCCGCAACCAGCAATTCTGCTGCGCTCGGGATGACAAAACAGATATGGAATTAGGACTCTCCGTGCTCCGGGGCAGACGAGGACGTCTGCCGCTACGTGAGCGAGAGATACCGCAGAAAGGCGTTCTTCTGCTCATTCGGTTCAGCGGGTGTCGATGTTGAATCCGAGGATGGCATTCACTTCGACCGGCTGATCTCCGCGGAACGCTGGGCGGAATTTCCAATGAGGCAGGGCTTGCAGCACTTTGCTGCTCATCTCGACTGGACCGCGTTCCAGAACGTGAATGTTGCGCAGCAGTCCTGATTGGTCCAGCACACAAGCGATCACCAGGCGCGAATGCGACAAGCCGGCGGGCAGTTCGGCGCGCATAGGTTCAGGCGGGCGGAGGTCCTGGGCGTAGACCTGCCCGACCGAACTCGGGTCGGCATACTGAAGCACGGCCGTGCCGAGCGTGGTTCCAATGTAGATGGTGTAAACCGGATCGCCTTTGAGAAGGCCGTAATAATTGAATGCGCCACCGGAGCGGGACGACGCTACGATCGTGATCCCTGGTCCACTGGAACTGGCATGCGTGCGGCTGGGGTCAGCGATATCAGGCCCATTCCCCGGACTGCCAAAGCTGGGCAGCGTGATTGTGCTGCCACCATTCACAGAAACCCCGGGTGTAGCTGAATTTCCAGCGCGAGCGGTTCCCGCGCCGCTTGGCCCAGGGTAGGGAGAAATGCCTCCCTTCGCTGCTATGTCCGAGCCGCGGCCGGTTCCCGCGCTGGCGGTGCCCGTACCTTCGCCCGAGATACCGCTGCCCGGTCCGGTACCGTGGCCTATTCCGCCGCCATTCCCGGATCCTCCGAGCCCGGTCTTTCCTGCCCCGGCAGGAGACATGGCTATGGCGCCACTACCTCCGGTGCCTGGCAATGCTGGCCGTGATCCCGGCTGATTGGTCACGACCACGGCACTATCTGTGCCACCGCCCTTCGAACTCGGGGCCAGTGACTTCGCGTCCCAAGTCCCGACTTGCGAACCTCCCGGCGCTCCTCGTCCGCCGCGAATCGAACTACCACCGCTGATCGACGGTGGCGGCGGCACCACTCCGGCCGCGAGGGCTGGTCCTCCTATCGAAGTCCCGCGGGAGGCGCTGCCTGCCGAGGCCGCTTCGCCAAGTGATGGCGGTGGCGGCACGACACTGCCGCCGCTGGGGATTCCACTGCCGAACTGCCGCTGCGATGCTCTTCCGCCCACATTGACGGGCGGAGGCACGATCTGCTTATCGAACTGTCCTACGACTGCACCGTAGGACGAGGAAACTTCCCGGCGCACGCTGCTTGGTGGAGGAGCGATCACGCTGGCCTGCGGCAAAGTCAGGCGGGACGCCATGGACGTGGGATTCACCGGCGCCGAAACGGGCGGTGGGACTACCTCTACACGTGCACTAGGAACTCGCGTCCCCGCCACGTCGGGCTGAATACTTGGTGGCGGAGCAATGATCGAAGTGTTGACGCCTTGAACTGCACGCAATTTCTCGCGCGAGACTTCCGGGGGCGGTGCAACGATACCTGTGCTTATTGCCGGCGCATTCCGCGCCTGTCGTAAGGCGACATCAGGCGGGGGTGCCACAATTGACGTCGCCATTGCCGGAAGGTTGCGCGCATTCACAGGAGAGGTGTCGGGAGGCGGCGCAATTGGCTCCGCCTGAGGCAACGCGTGCAGGGAGGATCGTAAACCGGAAGTAGGCGGAGGGCCTGGTATCGGATGGAAAGCCAGCAAGTTTGCTACCGGCAAGTCAGATTTAGGAAGATTAATTTTGGGCGCATCCACCACCTTCTCGGAGGGAGATTCGCCGCGAGCAACACGAATGGTCTGAGTATGGTGATGGCTTGCCTGTCCGCCGGCGCGTCCTGACTTTCCTCGCTCGGCGCCTCCCAGGTCATCGGTTTGCGGTAGCTCGTCTTTGGAGAAATAGATTACGTCGTACTTTGGTGCAGTCAGTGGAGTGTAGGGCTGCAGGCTCGCAATTTTCGAGGACAAAACTGCTAGCCCTGTCAGCAGCAGCGCTTCGAAAGTCCAGGCTGCCAGAACTCCCCTATACGGGAAAATCCGAGTCGGTGCTTCCCCGGCAAGCGGCTTAGGAGACCGCGCTAGAGCTGGGCGGATGGCAGTAAGAAATTCTTCCCAGGGAGAGGACCAGTCGATTAATAGACGTGGAATATCGTGCAGGGAAGGGACGCGAGGCGCTTCCGCAACCGGAACCAATTGTGCTGCCTGGTTCATCCCGCTATCCCAGCCCCATTGGACCCGAATTCAACTGTGTCCCCCACTGCCGTACTAGTGTTCCGGATCGTGCCCGGGGGCAACTCTACCACGGTCCGAGCCCGCACCATCACTGGCGCGATACGCCATGGCGACAATTTTTCCTGCGCGTGCACTACCATGTTGTCTGCATCCAGATAAAGAACATCGATGGGAAACCGCATCCCCAGGCTGTGAACGCCATGGCAAGGAACAATCCACAGCCCGCTTCCAGTTGGGAAATCCGATGCATGCATTCCCATCAGTCCTCGCAGCCGGGACCAATGGGTGTCGGCGACGCTTAGTTGAGTCGCCAGGTACGTGCTCTTGGTGCGATTGTAGGCGAATCGTTTTCCCGGTGGCGCGGACATCAAAACTCCTGTTCAACTCCTTGCCCGCGTCATTTGTTCGGAACCAGCGTGTGAATCAGCTGAATTACAGCAGGTCCTAGTGTCACAAAAAACATCGAGGGCAAAACAAAAACTACAAGGGCAGGAATCATCTTAATCGTAGTCTTGGCGGCCTGTTCTTCGGCGCGCTGCCGCCGTTCCGTGCGCAAAGCATCAGAGTGGACGCGAAGCGCCTGGGCCACACTGGTGCCGAACCGGTCCGTTTGGATCAGGACGCCGACGAGCGAGCGGATGTCTTCCACCCCGGTTCGTTCCGCCAGATTTCGCAGTGCCTCGGGCCGGGGTTTTCCGGCGCGCATCTCGAGATTGACCAGATGAAACTCATCGCTGAGATCCTTGTGCGCATAGCGGAGATCCTGGCCTACACGCGCCAATGCCTGGTCCAGCGACAGTCCTGCTTCCACGCAAATAACCGTGAGGTCCAGCGCATCAGCCAACCCGATGCGAATCCTGCGTTGCCGCTCTTTGATAATTCTCTTCAAAATGAAGCGCGGGAGAATGAAACCCAGTGCGGGCACGCCAATCAGCAGGTAGGGCGACTCAATGCCCACGCCGGGCAGGAGAACGAGTGCCAGTCCCAGGATAGCGCAGAAAACCCGAGCGCCCAGGTACATCGTGGCGTGCCGCGCGTCACGATACCCCGCCTGCATGAGCCAAACGCGCGACTTGCTCGCCTCGGTGGGTGAAAGCGGAATAGCTTTGCTGAGCGGGGTAAGCGCTTGCTCGATGCGCTCCCGGATGGGCTGTCTGGCCGGCTGCGTCGTGCGATGCCAGCCCAGCGAACGCAGCCGTGCTCCCAGCACTGAACTGGGCATCACCACTGCGGCGCCAAACGAGAACACCACTACGGCTACAGTCAGGAATACGAGTATTGCCAGTGCCATCAGTGCCATTTCTTAAACCTGAATCGTGATCACCCGCCGAATGATGAAGTACCCGATCGTCTGCAGAGTAATTCCGATCACAACTAGAACGTGCCCCAGAGGATCGGCAAACAGGGGCCGCACAAACCCTGGATTCATCATCAGCATGACGACGACAATCAGCGGAGGAAGCCCCATGAGCAGCATCATGGTCAAACGCCCTTGTGCGGTAAATACCCGGACTTGCCGCATGATTTTAAAACGTTCACGGATGACATAAGAGAGATTGTCGAGGATCTCCGCCAGATTGCCTCCGGTTTCGCGCTGCAGCATCACCGCCGTGACAAAGAACTTCACGTCCACCAACGGAACACGCTCCGTGAGATTAATCAGGGCATCGCGCACCGGGAGGCCAAATTTCTGCTCTTCGAAAAGCTTGCGGAATTCGCCCGCAATCGGCTCAGCCACTTCGCTGGCAATTAGTTCCAGTGCTGTGGTGAAGGCGTGACCGGCGCGAACCGCACGAGCCAGGGTATCGATTGCCTGAGGAAACAGTTCCTCGAAGCGGGCGAACCGTTTGGTGCGCTGATGAGTTGCATAGCCGTATGGCAGAAAGAATCCCAGAATGAAACCAACCCACGCAAACAGTGGGTTCATAAGCCAGACCAAGAGAATGACCGCCAGAACCAGGCCGGTCAGTCCACATATCAGGAGGTAATTGCCGGCGCGGATCTTGATGTCCGCTTGCGATAGCAGCTTCTGCAGGGACGAGATGCGGGAAGAACGCCGCAGCAGCTGATCGAGAACCGGAATCTCGCTGAGCATCTCGTCGCGCAGCAAGGCCAATTCTTCGCCCGGCTGGCGTTCCGGTTGTTTGTGGATGTCTTCCAGCCGTTCGCGCAGCAGGCGAGCGCGAGAGCGCCTTTGGTCCAGAAGTATTCCGACAAAAAACGCCGCCAGGGTGGCGGTCACGAACATGAGAATGACAGCAGTTATGGTCATCTATTCAGGTCCATCATACTTCCATACGCGATTCAAACAGCGCCGGCCGTAAGCGGCAGCCGGCGGCCGCGAGGCGCTCGGAAAAGCGCGGCTTAATACCAGTTGCCTTGTACGTGCCGCAGACCTTACCCGACTCGTCGATCCCGTGGCGCTCAAACAGGAAAATGTCCTGCAAGGCAATGCTCTCTCCCTCCATGCCACTCAGTTCCGTAACTGACAGGACCTTGCGCGTGCCGTCCGATAGGCGCGCGATTTGAACGATGGCATGTATCGCTGAAGCAATCTGCTGGCGCACCGCGCGCTCGGGGATATTCAGGTTGGCCATCAACGACATGTTCTCGATACGAGCCAAAGCGTCTCGTGGCGAATTCGCGTGCACGGTAGTCAACGATCCCTCGTGGCCGGTATTCATGGCCTGCAACATGTCAAAGGCTTCTTCGCCGCGCACCTCGCCGACCACGATGCGGTCGGGACGCATACGAAGAGAGTTGATAACTAATTGCCGCTGTCGCACCGCGCCTTTGCCTTCGATGTTCGGAGAACGGGTCTCCAACCGGACCACGTGCTCCTGTTTCAGCTGTAGTTCAGCCGCGTCTTCAATAGTGACGATGCGCTCGGTCGATGGTATGTACCCGGAAAGCACGTTGAGCAGCGTCGTTTTCCCGGCGCCGGTTCCGCCGGAGATCAAGATGTTCAACTTTCCCTTCACCATGTTCGAAAGCAGCTCAAGCATGGGCTCGGTAATCGATTTATTTTCGATCATGTTTCGGGCCGTCAGAGGATCGCGCCCGAAACGCCGGATCGAGAGGCAGGGGCCATCCAGAGCCAGCGGGGGGATTATGGCGTTCACACGGGAGCCGTCTGACAACCGCGCATCGACCATCGGAGATGATTCGTCAACGCGCCGGCCGACTTTAGAGACGATGCGGTCGATGATCTGCATCAAGTGCGAATCATCTTTGAAAGTCAGCCCGGTCAATTCCAATTTGCCGCCGCGTTCGATGTAGACCCGGTTGAAGCGATTGACCAAAATGTCGGAAATGGTCGGGTCTTTCAGCAGCGGTTCGAGCGGCCCCAACCCGAAGATCTCGTCGAGAATTTCTCGCGCTAACCGCTCGCGCTCTGCGAAGCTGAGTGGGACCGCTTCGCTGTTCACCGAACTGCGAATCAGAACCAGAACTTCTTCGCGAGCAGTATCGCCCGGGGTTCTTCCCAATTTCTCGAGGTTCAAGCGATCGAGGATCTTGCGATGCAGGTCGGACTTAACCTGCTGATACTCGCTGCGCTCGAAAGTCTGCAAGTTAGCCATGAGTGCAAAATTGTCGTTCTAAGTGCGATCGATCCGACGATCGATTTCCAATCCTAAATTGAGACTCGCAAGGTTCTTTGTCTACACCGTCTTAAAGAGCGACCAAGCCGTACGCTTGACCTGCTCGTCATTCTGCGTCAGCGTGCTCGCAAGCCCAGTAAACGAGCGCGCTATCTCGGTGTGGTTCTGCTGCATGAGCGGAATCCCACGATCGATGGCCGTGGACACCGCAAAATACTGATTCGGTATCTTCCACAGCAGCTTTG
This sequence comes from Terriglobales bacterium, assembly GCA_035691825.1. GTDB lineage: Bacteria > Acidobacteriota > Terriglobia > Terriglobales > Acidobacteriaceae > Gp1-AA122. Next base: position 20,809 of record DASSIO010000031.1, read on the forward strand.
TTCCCGCGGCTGCTTCCGCGTCCGCTTCAGTGAAGCCCGGAATTTTCCGAAAGCGGTTCAAAACGAGACGCACACGGTCGCGGCCGCCGGTCTCACCCAGGAACTGCAGCACCCGCGCCGCGCTCCACAGCGAAGCCACATCGGTGTGAGCGACCAGCAGAACGGTTTCGGAAAGGTTGCAAACCAGCCGAGTGGCTCCGTCCATACGACTGGAACAATCCACCACCACGTATCGATAATGACTGACCAGCATGTCGAAAAGACGGGCGAATTCCGCAGTGGATGGTTCCACGACCGCCGGCATGTTTGCCCCCGCCAGCAGATGCAGGCCGTCGGAGTTGCGGGTCATGAAGCTTTCCAGCAGGGAACTATCCAACCGGTGAAGATTGCGTATGGCATCCGCCACGGTGAACAGGGGCTTTAGGTTCACATGAAGTGCCGCGTGACCCAAAAGCGCGAGGTCAACCAGTACGGTATTGCCTTGGGAAGACTGCAGCGCGAGCGCCAAGTTCACTGCCACGGTGGTTGCTCCGCTGCCGCCCTTGGCATTCACGACGGTAAACACCTTGCCCCGGGAACCCTCGCGACGAACCTTCCTCTGCGCGGTTGTGAGGCGCACGAAAGCCTCTAGAAGGTCGGTAGTGGTGGTCGGTCGCTCAATAAACTCGCGTGCCCCTGCCCGCATGGCGCTCACAATAATCTGCGGCTGCTGCATGTTGCCGATGGCAAAGATGGCTGGCTCGGGGAGTTCCTGGTGAAGCAATTCAATGGCGCGCAAAGCCGTTGCCGAATTATCGGCAGGGATGTCGACCAGTATGACGTCTGAATTAGCGGCTTGAACTCGCCGGATGACTGGGTCGGTTGCTGCGACTGGAAAACTGGCACAGGTGTGGGCTGTCCGAGCTACACTCGTCCCGTCTACAAGTACCTGCAAAACGGCACGTTGTTCATTATCGGTGGCAACAATAACTACAGACAGCTCGGGCATAAACCGGCCCCTGACCCCAAAGTAACTACTCTAAGATAACCTACTTGGGCCAGGAGAGTCGCTCGTTTTTCGCTCCCCAGAGTGGTTTTTGGAAACCTTCGTAACTGCTTCATTTTCCGGACCCAGACGGCTTTTTGTTGTCGAATTTTCTTGGGTCCAGATAGGGCTGGGGCATCTCTGGTCCCGTTGGTGCGGCACTGGCTGGCGACACCCGCCGCACCGTGCATAAGACCATCAACTCTGAGTTGCTCTTCTGTGCACTCTTACTCTTGAAAAAATTGCCGAGAATGGGAATATCCCCCAAGCCGGGTACTTTGTTGTAGACGTTGGTCACACGATTGTCCATCAAGCCGGCAATAACGAAGCTCTGCCCGTCCTGAAGTTCGAATTCCGTGTCCGCGCGCCGGGTGCTGAGAGCCGGAACCGTAAACCCTGAAATCGTGAGGGCATTGGCAAAATCGAGGGCGCTAACCTCTGGGATTACGCGTAAGTGTATGTTGCCGTTGGGCATAATCACCGGGGTGAACTTTAGACGAACCCCGAATTCCTTAAATGAGATGCTGACCGCCGTGAAACCCTGCCCAGGCTGCACCAAGGGGAAGGGGAACTCGCCACCGGCAAGGAAGCTGGATTCCTTTCCATTAACTGCGATCAGATTAGGTTCAGCCAGAATTTGCAGCAGGTTCTTGGTTTGAAGTGCACGGATCACTGCGCCCAGATGGATGTCGGGCCGGAATAGAAAAATATTTAAGAGGTCGTTGACGTTGGCGCTGGTCGCGAAAGGCACGGTTCCAGGCCCCGTGGGGTTGACCACTCCTCCGTTGGGAAATGGATTCGGCTTAGTGCCGATCTGGTCGGTGATGTTGCCCAGTTTCTCGCCCCCAAATTGACCTGTAGTCGTGTTGCCTAGAGTTCTTCCTGCTCCTGTGGAGAACAGGTTGACGCCAATTTGAGTAAGGGCACTGCGGTCGACTTCCGCGAACTTGACCTCGAGCAGCACCTCTTGGGCCCCGACGGGCCCGAACGTCAAAACGTTTACGACGCTCTTGGAATAAGCCTCGGCAATCATCCCTGCCCGCTTGGAGACATCTTCATTGGAAACATGTCCGGAAAGGACAATGGCATTGCGAGAAGGAGTCACCTGGATCTGTTCTTCGGGGAAAATGCGATGCTCTTCTTCGGCAGCGGCACTGACATCCACGTCGACGCGGAGATCGAAGCTACGCGACCGTTCCACCTCGTCCCAGATCAACAGCGAGACTTCGCCGGGGGAGCGGCCATGCACGAGAATTTGCGTGGGCGTAACAACACTGACATCGGCAACGCCTGGATCGGTCACTGAAACGCGCTTCAGCCGCTCTGTGGTGTTGATGAGGAGTGATTTGCCCACCAGCACACGAAGAGGCGCTGAGCCCGTCAGTTCGGATTGCGGAGTAAGCCCCGACGACGAAGGAGTGACAGGCGCCTGGGGTGCCGCTTGCGGTGGTGGATTCTGCGGTTGCTGCGCACTGGTACTGGCAGCCGGCACTTGCGTCTGCTGGATGGGTTGTTGCCCGGAGCTCTGGACCTTGGCCCCGAGAATTTCGACCCCCAAGCCGATTAAGCAAAGAACAAGAAACAAGTTTGCCCCTGTTCTGCACACCTTGCTGGGAACTGTCATCGTAGGTTGGCTCTCCGATCCCGCTGCCGAGGGTGTTGACTACTGTTCAAAGTTCACTTCCTTCTTCTCATTACCGCGGATGACTTCAATCGTATAAGGTGAAGCTTTGACGGGGGCCGGAGCGGTCGCAGGCCGTTTCACCTTCACCGCCTTGCTGGTTGGAACCGCGGGGCCGGCGGGCATACCGCCGCTGTACAACGACAGATTGCGCACGGAGGCGATCCTCTCCTGTGCCGTATCGAGAGGGTTGCGCAGTGCCAGCTGAATGCGCCCTTCCTGGCTGGCTAAGGTGAGTTTTTGTGCGTCCTCTGGAGAGACCAGCAGGGTTATCACCGGGGTCGTCTGCGGTTCGCCCGCAGCATTGCGCTCCAATTTCTGGCCTGTTGCCAATACGGCGACATTTTCCAGAACTGTGGTGGTGACCGATTCCCCTCCGCCCGTCGGATTTCCGGTCAGGAGTACATCCACCCTTGTACCGGGTAAAACAAATCCTGCTACTGAAATCACCTCGTTAACTCGCACCGACACGGCACGCATGCCCGGCGGGATCAGTGCCGGCAGACCGGCCACATCCCGCCCCGCCAGTTTGTTGCTGAGGATGAATTCACCTTTCGACAGTGGTAGCACCACGCCGCGACCGATAGCGCTAGCCTTTTGACGGATGATGCCGGCGGGAAGATCGTCGGGGGGCAGATTAACCACCTTCAGATCGCGATCCTCGAGCTTAGCTCCAACCTGAATATCGTTGGCTGCGACCACGACGTCGATGCCCGGCCTGGGCGGCGCCGCTGCGCCTCTCTGAACCTTGCGGTAGACCACTATGCTCAGCAGGAGACCAAATGCAAGGGCGATAATGCCTATAAACAACAGGCGCGTGCGATTCATCAATACTCCTCAAAGGAGAAGAACAAAGGACCGTTCCGAAGATTTAAAACGAACCCCTGTTGCTTTGCCCACCGACGCAGCGGACTGTGGCCCGGCCCATGTTCGTACATGGCGGCGCCATGCAACACTCGGCAAAAGAAGCGGTCGCGCACTCGACTACTGGATCGCGCTGGCTACGTTCGAAAACACGGTGTTCGCATTCGACCCAATCAGCCTGATTGTGCCGACCACGATGACCAGAATAACGGCCAACATTACCGCATACTCAGCAATGTCCTGTGCCTGTTCCTCGTGCCACAACCTCGAGAAAAGCAATGACATTCGATTACCTCCATACCCACGCTGCAGGGCTGTCTCAACCTGCAGAGAACAAACGATCCGATTCCATCGGTCAGGAATAGCCGAATGCGACGCGAAAACAGACCCGGCTCCCCACCATATTAACGCCAAAGTGCAAGCTTGACATAACCAAACTGACAATAATCGCCACCCGGCAGTTCCATCTAGAACACTCGCCCTTGTACTTCGGTGAACATTGCTCCAAAACACAATAGACGCGGTGGCTGGTCCGGTTAAGACCTCATTCGTGACCGACTGGCAGCGGGGTCAGGCTGGCGCTTCGCCACGGGTTGCGGGTTCGTCTGCGCCGAACAGCACGGCGACGAGCATGGGAAGATAAATGAACCAGTCCGCCCATCTGGCAGTTTGTGCGAAGTTCGAAGGCATGTGATACCAGCGCAAAATTCCGGCGCCCCAGCTGATGGCGGCAGTGAACACGATTGAACGCCGGGATTTGGGGATCAACCAGAGCACGAAAGAATCATAAAACCAACGCTGCGGAGTGACTGACAACAACAGCATCAGCCAGGCGCTTCGCCGGCGATAGCGAAACAGAGCCAGCAAGAGAAGCGGACCTGGCCATACCAGAAGGGGGACAAAGTGCTGGTAACTGCCGAGTTGGCGCCACCACTCCACGGGCCAGCGCGGCATCCAGGCAAAACTCAAAGCCATCCAGAGTACACAGGCAGCCAGGCCTCGTCGCGTCGGATGGGTGAGAATTACAGGAAGACCCAGTTGGGGCTTGGCAGTCGTGGCCGGGAGCAGAATAGGAAATAGAGCGCTCGCCATGATCAACGGTGCCCATTGTGCAGTCAGAAGGGCGGCCCAATAGGGATACACCAGAAAAACCAGCAGCTGGGCGTAGCCCTGGCGTGTGAGACCAAAAGCCAGAATGGCGGAGCTGCAGCCGAAAAACAGCCCCGCGGCAACGTCACTCGACAGCCGATGCAACGGAAGCGCAAACAACGCGGCCGTTATCGGATACAGCTGAAGCGGCCGCTGATACGGATTGCGCCCGTGAAGGAGATCCTGAGCCGCATCGAGAGCGGAATGGAAATCCGCTGCACCCAAATGGAAGTGCCGCAACAGGATCCAACAGTACAACCCGCTGGCCACTCCAATCGCTAGCGAAACGGCAATCCTCGATCGCATAGATGACGCTTTTCGAGCTAATTTGTACCATGTGTGAGTTCGCTTCGCGTTTGTGTCACGACTATTCGAGAAAAATCGACTTGCTGGAGTGGTGCTAGCCCTGGTACTGGCGGCAGGGATGTGGGGCTACGCAGACCTGGTTCTGATCCCCTACGAGAAGGCCGACGCTGCGGCTAACCTCCGTCCGAGGGGAAATCTTTCAGACCTGTATCCACGCTGGCTGGGTACGCGCGAACTTTTGCTGCATGGCCGCGATCCCTACAGCTCGGATGTCACCCGCGAAATACAGGCCGGATACTACGGGCGGCCACTCGATCGCTCTCGCACGACGGATCCTACCGATCAGCAGGGCTTCGCTTATCCCGTTTACGTGGTTTTTCTGCTGGCCCCAACAGTCTACTTACCCTTTGCGGTCGTGCAGGCCATCTTTCGCTGGATCTTGGTCGCGGCTGTGGCACTCTCGGTGTGGCTATGGCTCCGTGCTTTGAGCTGGAGTTTGACGCGAACGGAAGTTTTGATCTGGATCGTTCTCGCAATAGGCAGTTTCCCGGCTGTTCAGGGCATCAAGCTTCAGCAGTTAACTCTCCTGGTGTGCGCCCTCATTGCGGCTGCCACCGCAGCACTGGTGACTGGAAACCTGATTACGGCTGGGATTCTCCTGGCGATCGCCACGATCAAGCCGCAGTTGGTTGGGATATTTGCTTCCTGGCTGCTGCTTTGGGTAGTCAGTGATTGGCGAGCTCGAAGCCGATTTGCCTGGAGCTTTCTGCTCACGCTCGCAGTTCTGATCGTCTCTGGAGAGGTGGTGCTCCCGGGGTGGATTGGCAACTTTCGAGCCGCCGCCTCGGATTACTGGCAATACACCGGAGGAGGGAAGTCGCTCCTCGATGTCATTCTGACACCGACGTTGGGCCGAGTTGCCTCCGCGGTGATCATCGTTTTGCTGGCCGCTTTCTGGTGGCGCCTGCGGCGGCAGTCCACGTCATCCGAAACATTCGCCGCCAGCATAGCCCTCACGTCTGCTGTCACGTTGATGGTCATCCCCACATTTGCCGCCTACAATCAGCTGCTCTTATTGCCCGCCGTGATGTGGATAGTGCGATTCACGCCGGCTTTGTGGCGCGAAACAAGGGGCAGAACCATGCTTCTCTTAACAGCGGCCTCCGTCTTCTGGCCATGGGTTGTGGCGCTAGTACTCGACTTGGCACTTCTGTTCGTTCCGCAAGCCGCGGTTCTGAAGAGGTGGGCGATGCCACTATGGACCACGCTCCTGATCCCCATTGTTGTTGTAGCCGCATTGATTCTCTTGGTGAGGAAGCCAGCCGCTCAGGTCAATAGACAATAGCCCGGATTCTCACCTCTGAGACACGAGGCACGGAGGCGGGCGAAGGTGAATAGCCGCGTGCCTGATTCTTACAATCGGGCCCAAGGCTGACTCGGCTCATGCTTTCTCCGTGTTCTCCGCGACTCCGTGGTGAAAAATTGCGGCTAGCTCCGCTGTCCTTGCAATTTCCTGAGCCTGCACGGTACGCTTTTTCACTCTCGTTATGAGGGCACGGAGGCGTAGATGACCCTGAAAATGGAGACGAAAACCGCGAATGGCGTGACCATTGTCCACTGCCAGGGTCGAGTCGTGTTTGGCGACGAAGCTTCTGCGCTTCGCTCCACCTTGAAAAACATCGTCAGCACCAGCAAGAAGATCGTTCTCGACCTTTCGGGCGTGAGCTACATTGATAGCGGAGGCCTGGGCACATTAGTGGCAGCTTATTCTTCTGCGCGGGCAGCGGGCGCGGACATCAAACTTGCCGGACTGGGGCAACGAGTTCACGATGTTTTGCAGGTCACCAAGCTGGTGACCGTGTTTGAAGTTTATGATTCGGAACAAAAAGCGGTCGCGGCATTCCACTAGGCTGCCGAATTAAAGGGTTCATGCCACGGAAATCTGTCATTATGATTCGAGCGCAGGTAAAGGTTCTGTTTCATGTCATTCGCTTCGGTTTCTGACGCCGGTCTCGAAAAGGTTTCGGGCGCTTTTCCCACTCTGGTATTTGTTCAGGGGAATGAGCAGCGCACGATCATCCTGGACCACGCGCCTTTCACGGTTGGGCGCAAGATGGACAAAGACCTGGTCATTGCTGACCCGCGTGTCTCCCGCGATCACGCCCTTCTCACTTCGGAAGAAGGCAGCTTCTACGTCTGTGATCAGAGCAGTAAGCACGGCACTTTTGTGAACGGCGAACGCGTAGAGCGGCAAAAGCTCAAGCGTAACGACCGGCTTGAATTCGGCGTGCGAGACGGCGCCTACGTTATCTTCCACCCGTTACACGCAAGCTCGAATACGGCGCGGGAGTTTCTCAGCCAAATCGCCGACCTACAGATTTCCACCGATACCACCGATCTCGAGAAGATGACTCTGTTCCTCGATGCGGCACGCAAGCTCAACACCAGCAACGTGCTCGATGACATTCTGGTCACGGTGGCTGAGACGACCCTCAAATTGACTCGGGCTGAGCGCGCCTATGTGTTTTTGAAAACCGACGACGGCAGCTTTCGCCTAGCAGCAGGGCGTAATTCCAAGGGCGAAGCGCTGATCGACGACAAGACAATCTCCCACTCTATCGTCGATGAGGCGTTAACTTCCGCTTCTGAATTCTTGGTCACCGACACCAGCCAGTCACTAGATCTCGCCGGTCGTCACAGCATCGTGGCTTATGACCTGCGCACGGTCATTTGCATTCCACTTCGCAAGCCGCAAGTACAGGCGGCGCGGCGGGAGAGTGCAGCCAGCGCTCCGGGCGCCGACATCATGGGCGCGCTTTATGTGGACTCGCGGTTCGCCTCGCGCGACATATCCAGTGTCAGTCATGACATCCTTCGTGCCGTCGCCCGTGAAGCTGCATCTCTCGTCGAGAACGCGCGTCTGGTGCAGGCAGAAGAAGAAGCGCGACGCTATCAGCAGGAATTGGCAATCGCTTCCTCCATGCAGCGGGGACTCATGGAAGTCCATATCCCAGAGGTGCCGTTTGCCCGCATGGGCGGAAGGAATCTTCCCTGTAAGGAGATTGGCGGAGATTTCTACGATGCCGTCAGCACCGAAGACCATTTTGCGGTCTTTCTCGCCGACGTATGCGGCAAGGGAGTTTCCGCTGCGCTGCTGGCGTCGACTTTACAAGGAATGGTCTATTCGCACCTGGCGGCGCGCATGCCGCTGGCGGATATTGTTGCGGCCGTGAATCGTTTCTTCACACAAAAGCATTTGGGCGAAAAATACGCGACCGTGATTATCGCCCGCATCAGCCGTTCTGGGGAATTGGAGTTTGTAAACTGCGGGCATGTGCCACCCCTGGTGGTCTCACGCGGGCAAGTATCGCGTCCCGAAGCTGGAAACTTGCCGGTCGGTCTCCTGGCCGACGCCACTTTTGAAAGCGCTCACCTTCAGCTCAAGCCCGGCGATCGGCTGATCCTGGTCACCGACGGGGTTACGGAAGCAGAAAATGCCGAAGGGGAGTTTTTTGAGAACGAGCGGCTGGAGCAGGTCGCCTCCCGTAGTTCGTCTCTGGACGACATACTTGCTTCCGTTTCGACTTTCTGTAGTGGCACGCCGCTGAACGATGACTGTACAGTCGTCGAACTGGTTTACACCGGGCTCAATTAATTCTTAGAGGAATTATTCATGCCATCTCTACCGGTTGCTGGTTCTCCAGCACTCGACAGCAAAGCCACATACAATCGTTTTCTTCTTCTGGTAGCTGGCCTCGGTGGGCTGCTATATGGCGTTGATGTCGGCATTATTGCCGGCGCTTTGCCTTATCTGGAGGCGACCTCCGGTCTAAATGCCGGCCAGCTCTCGATCGTGGTCGCCGCCGTTCTTCTCGGCAGTGTTATTTCCACACTCTTTGCGGGCCTGCTGGCGGATTGGATGGGCCGCAAGTGGCTCATGACGATCAGCGGGGTAGTGTTTGTCATCAGCATACCGATGATTGCCCTATCCCATGGCTATGGACCTCTCGTGCTGGGCCGCTTGCTGCAGGGAATCAGCGCCGGTCTGATCGGAGTAGTTGTTCCGCTTTATCTGGCCGAATGTCTATCCGCTTCCAGCCGCGGGAAGGGCACTGGGATATTCCAGTGGCTGCTCACGCTGGGAATTGTGGCGGCTGCTCTGGTCGGAATGTACTTCAGCATTCGCGTGGACGAGGTGGCAAAACTCGGCGATCCGGCCAAGCTGTTCGCCTTTAAAGACACCGCATGGCGAAGCATCTTCTGGGTATCACTCCCTCCCGGCCTGCTATTCGTGATTGGGAGCGTGATCGTGGCGGAGTCTCCGCGATGGCTGTTCCGGCGTGGGAGAAGGGAAGCGGCCTATACGGCATTACTTCGTTCGCGCAGCACCGATCAGGCCGACTCTGAGCTGCGGGAGATGGAAGCAAACATGGCTGCCGAACGGGCCAAGACGTCTTCCGGAGAAAAAATTAAGGAGTCCCTGCTCCGCCGCAAGTACGTCATTCCCTTTGTGCTCGCTTGCGTGATCCTGGCTTGCAATCAGACGACTGGCATCAACTCCATCATCGGCTACAACACAAATATTCTCCTGCAGAGCGGACTCTCCGACGTTCAGGCGCACTGGGGCTACGTCATTTTCACGATCATGAATTTCCTCATGACCATTGGAGGCGTAGTGCTGGTCGATCGGAAAGGCCGCAAGTTTCTGCTTTCGCTGGGGAGTGCGGGGATTATTGCGTCTTTGATCTGTACCGGTTTTTTGTTCCATCGGACAGAAAAGCTTCGGGTCGACTCGCGCGATGTCGTACAGGCCCTCGTCAACCCGGACCAAACGGTGCGATTGGTTTATGACCGCAACGCGTCCGTCTCGCTGCTACGGACTAGCGGGAGCAGCGAGATGTCGCCTGGCCAGCCCACGTCGTTGAGCATTATCTATTCTTATGGCGATTTCCGAGCTGCTACCAAAGTCGCGCGTTCTGATGATCAGACTGCAAAACCTATTGAGATTACTCGCGACAGCTGTGTGCCCGCGAACAAGGTAGTAGCGTTCTTTTCCAATCCGTTCGGCGATTTGCAGGCCGCGCGCTCAGCTCCTTTGAAGATTGAAAATGCGTTAATTACGCCTGTGCCCAGCTCACGCAACGGCTGGCTGGTCGCTATCACATTGTTTGTATTCGTCTCCTTCTTCGCAATTGGTCCTGGAGTATGCGTCTGGCTGGCGCTATCGGAGCTTATGCCGACCCGGATTCGCTCCAACGGCATGAGCATCGCCCTGCTGATCAACCAGGCGTTTTCCACGACCATTGCAGCCATCTTCCTGCCCACTGTCGGCAAATACGGATACGCGACGATGTTCTACGCGTTTGCAGCCTGTACCGTGGTTTATTTCGTTACGGCAACGTTCTTCCTCCCTGAAACAAAAGGTAAAACTCTGGAAGAGATCGAGGAACACTTCGAGGGAGCCAAGAAAAAACCTCATCTGGCGACCGCGTAGGCGTGACGCGCTGCGTAGCTCCGTTCCCCCTGTTGGCATCTGCTTGCCGGGTTTGGTGAATCTAAGCGCCCGAAGCAGCTATGGAGCGCCGCAGCTTTTTGAAGGGAGCGATCATGACGGGAGCGATGGCCGGACTGGGCGGAGGTGCCCGCAGCGAAGAAACGACCAAGAACGGCATGCTCTATCGCATGCTGGGGCGCACGGGAGAACGAGTGTCCGCCCTAGGACTCGGGGGCTTTCATATCGGACAGCCGAAACTCTCTGACGGTGAGAGCATTCACCTCATACGCGCGGCCATCGACGGCGGCATCACCTTTCTCGACAACTCCTGGGACTACAACGACGGCCAGAGCGAAATTCGCATGGGCAAGGCGCTTAAGGACGGCTATCGCCAGAAGGTCTTTCTAATGACCAAGCTTGACGGCAGAACCAAAGAATCCGCGTCACAGCAAATTGATGAATCGTTGCGCCGGCTGGAGACAGACCACGTGGACCTCATCCAGCATCACGAGGTGATTCGATACGAAGATCCCGACAGAATTTTTGCCAAGGGCGGCGCTCAGGATGCTGTTCTCGAAGCCAAGAAAGCGGGCAAAGTTAGGTTCATCGGCTTCACCGGGCACAAGGACCCGCACATTCACCTCTACATGCTGGAGGTCGCGGCCAAGCACGGCTTTCGCTTCGATACGGTACAAATGCCTTTGAACGTAATGGACGCTCACTACAGGAGCTTTGGGCGAATGGTCCTGCCGAAACTGGTGCAAGAGAACCTAGGCGTGCTGGGAATGAAATCCATGGGAGACCAGATCATTCTGAAAAGCGGCATCGTGAAACCCGCGGAGTGCTTGCGTTATGCGCTGAGTCTCCCAACGTCGGTGGTGATCACGGGTATCGATAGCATGGAAATCTTGAAACAGGCTTTCGATGTGGCTCGAAATTTTCGTCCGATGAACCAGGAGGAAGCCAGCGCGCTTTTGAATCGAACTCGTCAAGCGGCGGAGGACGGCAAATATGAGCTGTTCAAGACCTCGTCACACTTCGATTCGACGGCGCATCATCCCGAGTGGCTGGGTGGACAAGTTCCTCATGTGAACCAACTGGCCGGCCAACCATCATAACGTGCGCAACGACAATAGGCGTGGAGTACTACGCGGCTTGCTTCCTACGCGTGTTCCGCTTTTTCTTCATCGTCCGCCGCCGTCTGGGTACAGCTCTGGCGGTAGTCTTTTCTTCAATCACAATCTCGGGCGAAACAGGAGGCTCTTTTTCAAACAGGCGAGCCATGTAGTCGTCCTTGCATTCATGGGAACAGAAATGAACCGCCAGGGGATGCACTGAATTGTCGCGGTTCCAGGTTGGCAGAATCGAGATCTCGCGCCGAGCGCTGGTAATTCCGACTGCTTCTGCAGCTAAACCAAGGATCCAGATCTCGTCGGAACTCTTAAGGCGCTTGCACCACTCACACTCGAAACGAATCATGACAGACTCCTCTCAGCCGCGGCGAGCAGCCTCTGTGATGCGGGTCGAACGCTCCGAGGTGGTAGGGAGTATTCTGTAGCCGGACGCTTTGACCAGCAGCGCCTTATTCGACCGCGATAGAGTAGTTGATCCCCTCCCAGCGTTGCTGATCGGGCCAATAGAACGTGAAAACGACCTCACGCCCCGCAGGAAGGTCATTGGTGGGCAGATCGACCGGGTGCACCCCTAGTCCGGTATCGCGGCTGTAAGTGTCATGCGTGGTTTGCCAATTGTCATCGCTCCAATGCACCATTCCCGGGCTGAGCAGGATGATTCGCAATTTTTTTCCGCAGGGCATTGTGCGCGTCTTGTTGTTGAATCGCCATCCGAAGAATTCTCCGGTTTTCTTTTCAACCTGGTAACGCTGCACGGGCTGCGGCGGTTGATCAAAAATCTTGCCGTCCCGTAGCGATCGTCGCAGCTTGATGTATTCCGCGTGAGCCCAAACCAACGGACGCGCCGATCCAGTCGACTTGCCCTTGACCAACTCCGGCGCCGGAATATCCTCCTGATCCCAAACCTGCTCGGGAATCAGGCCGCTCTCGTCGGTTGAATATTCCAGTACTCTGAGCAAGGCCTCTGCCGTGTCTTTCCGGCCGGCGGCAAGTTCGTAGTGGGCGCGCTCGCCGGCAAGCAGCGGCCATGGCCTTCCAATCCCAGTCCCATCAAAGGGGGAACCGTCTTCGTGCTCTCCGTAACCATCCTCGTTGTAGCGGTACCAGCAGGGCCCTTGAGGAAGTTTGACGCGCAGAACTGCATCCACGACTTTGATGGTGTTCAGAATGCGAGGATCGTCAGGCGCCCGCAGCCCGAAGCGCACCAGAGCCAGACAGTCTGGGCTGACGACGTGGCTGGCGGGGGCATCGCTACTGCCCGCGGGCCGATTCTTGATGGGAACGAATCCTTGAACCGGAGACGCAGCACCATCCGTATCGGGCGGCGATATACGCACGTAGTAGCCTTCCACCCCGAGTTGCCGGCACAAATCAGCGTCAACCGCGTAGACCCAGCGTTCGACGTTATCGTTCCAGTTGTCACCCGTCTCGCGAAGATAAGTTGCTGCGTCCGGCTCGCCAACCAGGTCCGCAAGATCGGCAGCTGCAAGCAGCGCAGCAATTTCGACAGCCAGGGTGAATGGGGAATAGCCCGCGTCTTCTTCCCAGCGGTCCTGCTGCGTAACCGGACCATTGCGCATGATGAATCCGGCGGCGCGCTTCACCATGGGCCACCAGCGGGTAAGATCGCCGAGGCTGACCGGAGCCTCACGCCGGAGCATGTCCAGCAAGAGGACGGGGAAAGCGGTTTCATCCAACTGCAGACCGCCCCAATACGGACGCCCATCCAGCCAAAGGTTCTGTGCCCAGTGGCCGTCGTTTTCTTGCGTTACTTCCAGATAGCGCAGAACGCGAAAGGCATCATCGACAGCGCCCGCCGCCAGCAGTCCACCCGCGGTCTCGACCAGGTCGCGCGGCCATACCAGGTGATACCCGCCAAGATCTTCGTCCCCTTTGTTGAATCCCCACGGAATCGACAGGCTCGCAATGATGCCGCCGAGCAGTGATTTCGATTCGTGCGTGCGCAACACCGCTGTGCTGGTGCGATAGAGGTCGCGGTCCCGAGGCTGCGAGTCCAGTGCGATTAGCCTGCTTTGCCAATTTTTCCAATGCCGTAAGTATTCGGCTTGGGCACAATCGAAGCCGTCGAGAATGCTCGAAAGCGCCTGCTGTCCGGCTTCGGACCAAATCCCTCCGAAACCGATGGCGAGCAGGAATTGGCCGCCGCTGGCCTGCAAGTCGATTTCGCCGGTCAAAGCAATGTTGCCGTTGTGCGCTTGCGCATATTCCCAGGTCATCTGAAAGTTCTTTGAGATGTCCTGCCAGCCGTCGGAATAGCCAACAAATCCAGCCGACAATTTCGTCCATGGAATCGAGCAGGCGAAGGCGAGCGCATATCCATCGCGTTCGGCAAACAGCATCGGTACACCTTTGTAATCCCCGGCCCAACCGTTGTTGCCATATCCGCAATTGCCCAGGTGCGGCGAAAGCAGAGCATATAGACGGTAGTCAGCGAATTTTCCCTGTAGCGCTTCGAATTGAATCTTCTGCAAAACGACGTTGCGGTATGGATCGGTCACGACATCTTTGACGATTCGATAGCGTCCCTGTACACAGGTATTGGTCAGCTGATAGGCGGGCACGCCGGGTGACAGTTGGCTGACCCGGAACGTAGTGTGCCGCTTTTCTTCCGAGAAGAATTCTTTACCGTCGGTGACCAGCAGGCCTTGATCCCTTGTGCAAGCATTGTCGACACGTGGAAAGTACACCTCGTTCAAAATGCCATGGCTAAGCGTGAACCAAACCTGGCTGTGCAGGTTAAGCGCAGTGCCTACGCCTGTTTTCGCGCTGGAGGTCCACCGCGGTGGAATTCCCGGCCAGCCGGGTGCAAAACGATCCTGTGGGTCAGGCAATCGAATCCGTCCTCATGAGAAGAAGCATTAGTTTGCCAGAAAGGACGCACGAGCACACGCCGTTGCAACAGTTCCTGCGAAGAACATCAAAATTTACAAATCATTGACAAAAGTCTGTGGGCTAGACAGTGTCAATGCATCTATTCTTTTGAAGGGTCTCGTGCTGCGCCTTCGTGGGGTTTAGGTCGGGGCACTATGTTCGTGAGCAAGGGCTTCAAATTCGTTTGTCCGCTGCGTGCCCTGGCGCTGGCGGCAATGATCTCGGCAGCGGCTCTACCGATGATGGCATCGAGTCCTCCTGCTCCCGAAATTGAGCAGGGATTCCGTCTGATGTACAACCTCGACTTCGCTCACGCGGAACAGGAGTTCTCAGCGTTCGAGCGTGAATATCCGGACAATCCCATGGGGCCTGTATCCGAAGCGGCCGGTCTGTTGTTCTCCGAATTTCGGCGGTTGGGCGTGCTGGAATCACAGTTTTACGAGAATGACTCTGCCTTCGCCGCCCGCAAAAAACTCAGTGCCGACCCAGAGGTTCGTGACCGCCTTACCGCTGCCTTAAGCCGTGCCGATAATCTTGCGCATGCTCGCCTTGCAAAGTATCCGCAGGATCACGACGCTCTCTTTGCTCTGACTTTGAGTTCTGGACTGCAGGCTGACTACGCGGCATTAGTCGAGAAGCGAAATTTCGCTTCTCTCCACTATGCCAAGCAGGCGGCGGTCACCGGCAATCAGCTGTTATCCATCCACCCGGACTGCTACGACGCGCATCTCGCGAGCGGTGTTAGCCGTTACATTACAGGAACAATGGCGGCACCCGTTCGCTGGATTTTGCGCCTGGGCGGCGTCAACGCCGACAAGCAGGGCGGCATGCAAGAGCTTCAGCTTACGGCCGAGCGAGGACAGTTGCTGGCGCCTTTTGCCCGCATTCTGCTGGCAATCGCCTATGTCCGCGAGAAAGACAAGTCACGAGCACTCCAGGAATTGGCTCGCCTGCGCAATGAGTTTCCCTCTAATCCACTATTCGCTAGCGAGATCGCGCGGCTGGATAGTAATCAGAGGAACTGACTCGTGAGCCGCTAAACCTAAGAAGAACTCATGCACGTACGGGAGTGTACGCCACACGGAGCAACCCGCCATCTCTCATATCCATCTGTGAGGCATGGCGAAACTGCGAGCCCCAGATCCCATCCCCGGATATCCCGGAGTCCGACCTGAACCTGATCCCACCCCGTCGCCATCGCCGCCCGGGCCAGTGCCAGAGCCTTCGCCGGCGCCAGGGCCTGATGTCGAACCATTTCCTACTCCGAGCCCACTGCCGGGCATGAGGGGAACCTGGGAAACATGTTCGTGACCAGGAATGCGAAGGCAGCCGGACATCAGTTCTCTAATCCAGCCAATTCTCTAGGGAAAGACCAACGACTCGGGCGAATTCTTTTTCGTTATCGGTTACTACTGTGTAGCCCAGCGCGAGCGCGTGAGCCGCGATGAGAATGTCATGAGCGCCAATCGGCGTGCCACTATGCTCAAGGCGAGTGCGTAGCGAGCCGTAGACTACATCTGCCGGAGTTTCCAGAGGCAGAATCTCCAACGCTCCCAGCACAGCGCTCAGTTGCGCGGAAAGGCGTAACGAACCCTTTTTCGCCGCCCCGTAACGCAGTTCAGCAGCAACGATGATGCTCGTGCAAACTTTCGCCTCGCCCACCCGACGGATTCGCTCAGCCACTTTTCCTTGCGGATTGCGAATCAGGTCAGAGATGATGTTTGTGTCTAGAAGGTACCGCATCAGAGATCGACCGGTTCGGAGGGCAGATCAGCTACCGGTGGAAACTCCTCGTCCAGAGGCGTAAGGGTCGCGAGCACGGTCAGAAGCGACTTCGGCCCGACGGGCTCAATTACCAGCCGCTCCCCTTCCTTTCGCATAATCGCATCCTCCCCTGAAAATTCGAATTCGCGTGGAATCCGTACAGCCCTGTTTCGACCGTTTTTGAAGATTCTTACACGACGTTCTCGCGTCATAGCAACCTCGGCATATGTTTAAGCATATGCCAAAAGCCGGCCGCTTGTCCACACCATATGTTCTTGAAGGTTTCCAGCTATCTATGTGAGTGCTCTGCTCTCGAGAGCGCAAACCCGTTTGCATTTTTTTCGCAACACGCCCCGCGTGGAATGGGTGCGCCGTGTGGGCAGGTGCGCGGGTGGCCCAGGAACGTGCAGATTTTTTCGGTGGCTTCGGGCGATAGGATGTGCTCAAACTTGCAGGCTTGCTGCTCGATCTCGGTCTCGCTGTCCAACGCAAGGCTATCGGTGAAGAGGCGCTCAGCCAGGCGATGGCGGCGAATAATGTCGGCGGCCTTCTTGCGGCCACGATCCGTCAATTCCACGATCATGCTTCCGTCGCCCATCGAAACGCCTGCGGGTTTTAATGCATCATGACAGGGGTTCGAAAAAGGCTTGTGGTCGTGCGGTTCGGGCGGATGGGGCTGAGCCGAAACGAGTCCGAGTTCGGTCATCTTTTCTACGGCCATGCTGACGGGCAACGCCCCATGCACTTCCATGCGGCCGATTTCGGCAATCTCGCCGTGCTCTTCGAGTACCCAAAGCTCTTCGAGCACTTCGTCGAATTGTTCTTCGTCGGCCATTGAGAAAACTTCCTGCACGGCAATGCGCCCATGGTGAAGCTCAATGCGCCGGTCTGCCAGACGCGCCACCACGGGATCATGGCTGACCATCACGATGGTCCGGCCCTGCTGGTGCAGTTCGCGAAGCAGCCGTAACACGATTTCTTCGTTTTGGGCATCGAGATTGCCGGTCGGCTCGTCCGCCAAAATGATCTTCGGGTCGTTGATTAGTGCGCGAGCGATGCACACCCGCTGTTGCTCGCCACCTGAAAGATGTGCGGGCAGGTGGTGCGCTCGATCCTTGAGTCCGACTCGCTCGAGAGCGTCGAGTGCCTCTTGCTCGTCCGTCATGCTGTGGAAATACTGCGCCAGCATGACGTTCTCCAGGCCAGTCAAATAGGGCACCAGGTGAAACTGCTGGAAGACGAATCCGATCTTTTCAGCCCGCACGCGATTCAATTCACCTGCCGACATGCCCGCGACGTTTTCTCCATCCAGCAGTATCTCGCCCGAAGTGGGCCGGTCGAGACAGCCGATCAGATTCACCATGGTGGATTTTCCCGATCCGGATGGCCCCATCATGGCGAGCCATTCTCCAGGGGCCACTTCGAGTGAGATGTTGTCGAGTGCGCGGATGACGGCGCCGTTTTCCTCGGCTCTGGCCGGATAAGACTTGGTTACATTTCGCAGCCGGATCATCTCACTCACCTCTCAGAATGGTAGCAGGTTGCACTCGCCGCAAAAGCCCGATAGGCAATGCCGCCGAGACCAGTGCGACCAGTACGCTCCCGGCAAGGACAACCGGCAGAACACTGACGCGCGGGGAAACTGCGGCGTGAAAGTTGACGCGGCCAATCCAGGCGGCGATGCCAATTCCGATAACAAATCCCAACACAGCGCCAGCCGCGCCCAGCGCCGCCGCTTCTGCTGCGAAAAAGCCATTCAGCAGCCGCTCGGATGCGCCCAGCGCCTTCATGATGGCGAAATCGCGTCGACGGTCGAAAACCCATCCCATTAGCGTTGCCAGCACGCACAGGGCAGCGGTCAGAATGATCAGGGCTGCCGCCGCGAGTAGTGCGGCTCGGGTCTTGCCTAGCACTCGACCTTCCGCTTCCATGATCTGCCGAACTGGCTTGACATCCGCGTCGGGGAGAGCCTGAGAGAGCCGCTGGATCGTTGCTTCAACCTCTTCAGCCGAGCCGTTGGCGGCGACCTCAATGGTGGAAGGCTGGACACCTGTCCATGCCTCGAACGCCGGAAGAGAAATATAGATTCGGCTATCTTCAGCGGCGCCGGTTTTCAGCGTCCCGGCAGGAACGATTTGCAGGGTGCGGCCTTCAAAACTCAAAGCAAAAGGCACGCCACTTGAACTCACTACACCGGCGGCTCGCGTACCGACGAGAGCTTGTGCGCGAAGCTGTCCCCTCTGAAAGTTGACTTGAGGCCATCCCGTCACGGACCACCAGTTATCCAATTTGCGCACGCTCTCCAGATCTGTTCCCCCTACCACAACCGACTGACCGTTCGCAGTCCTCGCGACGACGTAAGCGAATGGGACCGCAATGCCACGACCAGCGAGGGCATTTTCGACCTTCTGAAGCGAACCGGACGGCAGCGCTAAACCGTTCTTTCCAACCACAACGATATTCGCGCCGTAATTGCGAAATTCCTTCCGCAGCTTCGCCTGGACATCGGTATACAAATTGAGCATGGCGGTCGCGACTGCTGCGGCAACCACCATGGCCAGCAAGGCTGATAAAGCTCTTCCGCGCCGCAGTACAGCAGCGCGCACCAGCATACGGAGAAACATAGAAGTATGAGGACGTGCCGAGCGGCGGGCCTCCACGTTCGTGCGTTGCTCGCTCATGCCTCACCCCGCAACGCAAAAACCGGGTCGAGCAGCACCGCCTTGCGAATTGCTGCGGCGCTACCTGCGAACGTCACCACCACAGCAATCGCGAGAATGACAGGGAAGAGCACGGGCTGAATCGTGATCTGGGAACTGAAAATTGCATTCCCGATGCGATGCGCCAGAAAGACGCCGGCTGCATAGCCCACGGCGCCGCCAAACAACGCCAGCAGGGCGGCTTCCGCGAAGAAGATGGCGGCAACTGACGCACTGCCCGCCCCGAGAGCCTTCATTAAACCTACCTCGGCGCGGCGCTCAAAAATTGCTGTGGCCATCGCGGCAGATACTGCTAAAGCGGATGCGAGCAGCGCGGCCAACGTTACCAGCAACATCAGTCCCTTGATGCGCGACAGCACGGTGCCCTCATTCTGGGCGACCTGGCGGATTTGCTCGGCATGCGAGTGGGGAATTGCCTCCTGCAGTTGATAAGCGATCGATTGCACGTAAGGTGAGCAGTACCAACGGTCGAACATGTCAGGATTCATGCTCTTCGGATCGCGTTTGGCCAGCGCATCTTCGGGCTTGGTGAGGGCGCTCACGTAAATTCGACGCACCGCGCCGGGTTTCCCCAGGATCTGCTGCGCGAGCGAGAGCGGCGCCACAATCTGCTCGTCCTCGAGAGCGCCGGTGGAAAGAATTCCGGCAATCCGATGCTCCACACCGCTGATTTCGATTTGGCCACCAGCTCTTCGTCCCAGCCGTCCGGCCAACTTCTCGCCTAGGAGGACGTCTCCCGAATTGTCATCCGGCCAATTACCGCTAATTTTCCACCACGGATTCGTGATCCGGACGCCGGTAACAAAGTCTTCCTTCCCGAATGCCAACTGCTTAGAGAAATAGGTGCCGAGCAACGTGACCTGCGACTGGCCGACCGCGACCGTGGCCGGCAGCATGGGGGCGAAGCCCACGATGTTGTGCCGCCAGAACGTGCCTTTGATTTTGGGCAGATCAGCTTCGTTGAGGAATGCCCCGTCACTGGGCGGTTTGAGGTTCACGCCTCCGATCTCAACATCCAGGGTGTCTTCCTGCGGAGTAACAACGAGGTTGGCGCCATAGCTGCGCAGCTCGCGATTCATCTTGTCGCCGATGTCGGTGGCGACTGCAATCATGGCGGTGGCAACGGCAACGCCCAGCGTGATTGCCACTGCGGCCAGGAGCTTGCGCCGCTTCTGCCGCCGGAACGATTCGTAGACCACGCGGAAGAACATAGGCTATTGCTGCTGGAAGTAGTGGCTGCCCGCAGCTACGTCCGCCTCCGAGATAATGATTGCATCCGAAGTTTCTGTGGCTCTCAGCGGAATCGGGTTGCAACCTCCCGCCATGCCGACCGACTGCGCGTTAATGGGAGCCGCACAGTTCTTGCAAGTGACTCCGTTCGGTCCCTTGTAGAAACCAACTGGGCCGCAGATTTCACAAGCATCCAAAACCGTAGCTACTTTGCCATCCGGCTTCTGATAAAGCCAGAAGCGCACATCAACTCCATTCTCTTTGGCGACAAAACGGTGGAGATCACCGTCGTAGATCGTTTTGAGGGGGATGCTGACTTGGCCGTTCACGAAGGTGACTTCCGTCGCCGGCGATAGCGCGCTGACGCTTTTGGCATAGATGAACTCCGCGGTAACCAGCACGATGAACAGAAACGAGCTGGCATAGACGGAAGCCATCCACATGCGCTCACGACGCGCTGTCCACAGAGCTTTGCGGCGTTCTGCGGCCGAGTTCGGGACTGCGACCGGCTCCCGGCGTTTGACTTCAAACAACACCATGAGCGCCGCCAGGGCAAGGATGGTCACGAAAAAGAACAGTTCGTTACGTACGATCGGCCCAATGATAGCCATCTCCTGCTTGGAGGAGCGAAGTACGCCGTTTTCGGAAAGCTCGTGCAGGCCGGAGATGATTAACTGTACCGCGACGAAGCACAGAATCACTGTGGTTACCCGGAAGAACTTCTGCAAGTTGATCCGGACGCTGCCTTTGACAAACATCACTCCGAACAGCACGGCGGCGGCCACGCCAAGCAGCGTACCAATGAAGCTGAGCAACTCGGAGGTGTTGAGCGAAACCGCGCCCAAAATCAGGACGGTCTCGACCCCTTCCCGCAGGACCATGAGAAACACAAAGAAGAACAGCCCCAGCCAGGAGCCCTCACCGGCCAGCAAGCCAACTTTGCCTTCGATTTGACCCTTCAGCTTGCGGCCGGTTCGCATCATGAAGATGACCATCGTGATGACGAAAAACGACGCCGCTAGCATCACCCAACCTTCGAAGATGTCCTGGTTGTAATGGGTACGGGAAAGAAGAATGGCTACGCCGATACTCCCCAAGAAAGCGGCTCCCAAGGCGGTATAGACCGCTTTTCGGAGTTCGGGGCGGCCAATCTTGGCCAAGTAAGCAAGCGTAATTCCGACGATAAGGGCGGCTTCCACCCCCTCCCGCAGCGTTATGATGAAGGCCTCAAGCATTGGAGAACCGACCCTGGATGCAGAAAATGATTTTGAAAATGAATTTCAATTTCAACTTATAGGATAGTCTTCACCCTTCCAGGCCGTCAACGCGTCTTATCACCCGCGCGTGTGAGCTACATCACAAGCAAGTTACCAATTGACGTATTTCCGAATTGGCCAATCAACACGATATCCAATCCGTAAATTCTCTAATTCGCAAATTCGAATCGTCTTTAAAGGCGCTTGAGGAACAGTTTTGCTTCATTCAGGCGCGGGAACAGGTTTTCTTCAGCCTGAAATTCCGCGGAATGCACACAGCGCCGGCTGCCACGCAGCTTCACAGGATGCTTCAAGTGCAGCATTTCGTGATAGACGATGTACTCGACTGCGTAGCAGGGAACTCGCGGATGATCAAAGACGCGGCTGACCACTATTGTGTTGTGAGCCGGATCGTAATGGCCGAGGATGTTGCGGGCGTGATTCGGGCTCCATGTCATCTGTGGGCGCGCCAGCAGCCCATGAAAATAGCGTACGTTGAGATCGTCGAAGATCTGCTCTAAGTCATAGATCGTGCCTCGCGGTGAGTCGATCCGCTTGCGCCCGCGCATTTGCCGGAGAAGATGTGCTTTGCAAGAGACGTGATGGCTGGAGATATACTTCCGGTAACGAGTCGCATAAGCGCGCTCGATCGGTTTGCGATAGATTTTTGCCAGCAGGATGTGGGCAATGGCTCGAAGTACATCCTCAGGAGCGCCTTCCAGAACGTCTGATAGCCGCACCAGCAATCGGCCCTCGCGGAGCCGGATCGTGTTGTTGATATTAGAGAATGCAAAAAACTCGACAGCCATTTCCGGCAGCGGGGCGCGTGGCCGGAGTTCACGATAACTTTCCTGGAAAACTGGAAGCAGCCCGTCTCTCACCTTGGGCGTAGATTAGCATGGAGTAGAGTTATGGGAGCCGAAGCAAATCAGATTTCCCCATCGAGGGAAACTTAATAGACGATGCTTGGTATCGAAGTTGCCATCAAACTTTTAGACCATGGGCGTGAGTGATCCGGAGCTGCGGAAGAAGTTGTTTGGGGCCAGGTGGCTTCAGCTTCAGCACGAATTTGAGAAGCAGAGCTGGCCGCGCTGGAAACGGCTGTTGCATCGTTTGCTGCCTTGCCCGGTGTGCAAGCCTGCGAAGAAAAAAGAACTATGACTTTCTCGATCAGGCACTTTTACACTTTGAAGCACAGGCAGGGAGCGCGGTCCAAGAAGCGGTTTCAGGCGGCCTGGTCAGCTGATGCGATCAGCTCCCGAATTTTGTCCAGCACCGCCGTGGGTGACTCTCCCTTTTGCATGAACGCATCCACATGCGCGCGCGCGCTTTCTGGAACGTCCGCCACCCCAGAGAGCATCAAAATGCGCACGTCTGGCTTCATTCGTTTCATGGTGGCGGCCACGTCACCCCCGTTGCTGTCAGGCATCAGGTAGTCGAGCAGCACAAGGTCGAAAGGGGACACGGAAAAACGCTCCAAAGCCTCTTGCGCGGTTCTCGCGGTAGTTACGGAGTACCCCATCTGCTGCAGATAGAGACACCAGCCGGCCAGCGATGTTTCGTAATCGTCAACGCAGAGAACGTTGGCACGTTGCATAGGCGGGAACTTACCTTAGGGCGCAGTATAGGGCGGAAACCCGCAAACTGCAATGTAATTAGGCAGTCCGCGCTAGTACTTTGGCCCTCCCTTGCCGGTCGCTGGGCACTAGTAGCAGGGCTTCAGCACGTACCCGAATCACTCCTGCTTCTTGATCTTCTTGTGTTTGGCCGCTTCTTCCTGGTCCTGCAGCAGTTCGCGGTGATCCTTGGCGCTCTCGGTTAATGTGTCCATTGCATTGCTCAGCACAAATTCATAGGTCTTGGTATTTTCGCCTGACGACCGGACAGAATCCTGCAATGCCTTGAGCTTGTTCTGAAACTCCGCATCGGCTTCGATGACGTTCTTGAGCGGCTTGCGGATGTCGTCCTTGCGATCGTTGTAGGTATCGATGTTGTCGTTCAATTCGTCGTATAGATCAAGAAAATCCTGCAGGCGGTCATGGGTGGCAGCGGCACGCTGGTCGGGGGTCAATTTCGGATCCGCCCTGGCCTGCTCCAGCTTGACCAAACGTTCTCGGGCAAAGTTCAAGTAAAACTTGAGGCGCTGGTTGGGTTCCATCGCCGTGTCGCGTAACTGGTCCACTTCTGCGGGTGTGAGGTCGGCGTGGTGTTGGGCGATAGCTGGAATCGAAAACATTAGGCAGCCAAGCAGCACGCATAATGTAGTTTTCATTTCTCTTCTTTCCCGAGATTGAACATCTTGCTCAGCAACACGGTCCGGACATGTTCCAGGTGCGCAATCGCATCCTGCACCGGAGCTTGATCTTCAAAGTTGAGGGTTCCCTTGATGTCGGCAAGTTTGTGAGCGATCTTGCGAACCGTAATCTCGGTGTCCTTAAGTTTCTTGCCCGATCCCGTAGCCGAATCGGTGGCCTTATCAATGTAGGAGACAATATCCTGAACGGCGGCGCGTGCCTCGTCGACTTTTCCAGCGGTATACAGTTTGTCGGCCTGGTCCACCTGGGTCTCTGCGATTTTGAGCGCCAGCTGCACGCGGTCCTTTGGGTTGGACGCGGCGTCGAAGCGCGCCTTGAGCTGCTCGGCGCTTTCGTGTTCGCGTGCGCCGGCAACGCAGAAGGGAAGCAGGATTAGGAGGACCACGAGCCGCTTGCGCATGTCACTTCTTCTTTGGGTCGATGGCAATCAGCCGGTGGCGCGCCTGCCATTCTTGGTCCGGAAACCTGCCTCTGGAAGTATCCAGGAACAAGTGATAATTCTCCGCCGCCGCCTTGTAATCACGCAGGTGGTCATAGGCAGTCGCCCGGAGAAAGTAGCTGCCCGGGTCGTCACCCTGCCCCATCTTGGCACGGACGTCGAGCGCTTTGATGGTCAGATCGTAATTCTTGTTCTCATTCGAGGCAACTGCGAGATCGCCGTACACGGGAAGCAAATCCGGCTTCAGCTTCACCGCCGTGAGAAATTCCTGCTGCGCGGCGGGGAAGTTGTGCTGTTTCATGTAGGCCTGACCGAGGGCATGATGCAGACTGGCGTCATTCGGATTTGTGGCCAGGAGCGACTTGTAGACGGTCTGGGCTTGAGCAAATTTTCCAGTGGACGCGTATAGCTGGGCCAAATCGCACTGGGTTTGGCTGTCATTTGGCGAAATTTTGAGAGCCGTCTCAAACTCTGAAATGGCAGCGTCAGTTTTTCCGTCGGCGGCAAGGACGCGAGCGAGTTCGGCATGCGCCACGCTCGAGTCGGGGTTCTGCGCCACAACCTGGCGCAATAGATCACTGGCTTCTGTGAAACGATTGCCGCGAACATAGATTTTCGCAATACCAATGAGGGCCGGAATGGACTTCGAGTCGTCCGCAAGCGCCTGCTGGTATTCGTGCTCAGCTTCGGCAAATTGATTTTGCCTCTCAAACAGCGACGCCGACGCCAGATGCGGCTCGGGATCTTTCGGCACCTGCACAGCCGCCGAGCGGTAGGCCGACAGTGCCTGTTGAATGTCAGAGTGTTCCGATAGCCGCCCCAGCGCCATCCATGCGGTCTCCAGGCTCTCTTCAGGATGGTCCAATGGTTTAAGTTTCGTGGCCGCGCGCAGATATTTCTCCGCATCCGGTTGCCCGGCTTTGGCGAGCATCAGCCCCAGATTGAGATTGGATTCGAAAACGTCCGGCTTGGCCTCCACGGATTTGCGGTAGGCGGAAATAGAATCCTCCTGCCTGCCGGTCGCGTTGTATAAAAAGCCGAGATCAAACCAGGCCTGATAATTTTTGGGATCGCGCTCCACGACCTGCTTCAACAAGGGCTCTGCCGCAGTGAAATCCTTTTTCTGAATGGCTGATTCTGCCTGGCCGAGTTCAGGGGGAAGTGCCTCGTCGGGCACAGCGACTTTGTGGTGGCGAACAGTCTTTCCGGTGTCCTGCGCCGGGCACGGACACAAGCCCGCGAGGACCAAAAGAAGAGTAACCAGAAGTAGCCTATTTGTTGCCATTCGAGCGGGTGTTGCCGTTAGGACGGGACGCCCCGTTACTATTTAAGATGCGCGCCAGGTATTGGCCCGTATAGGATTTTGGCAGCTTGGCAATGGCTTCCGGCGGACCTGACCCCACCAGGTAGCCGCCCCGGTCACCGCCTTCCGGGCCCAAGTCGATGACCCAGTCGGCCGTCTTAATGACCTCCAGATTGTGCTCGATCACCAGAATCGAACCCCCGGCGTCGATCAGACGCCGAAAAGCTGCGAGCAACTTGCTGATGTCATCGAAATGCAAACCGGTCGTGGGCTCGTCAAAAATGTAAAGTATTCGACTTCTACGCCGGCCGTGATCGCCCTCTCCCGACCGCATCATTTCGCGTGAACCCGGGAGATGGGCGGCCAGTTTCATCCGCTGCGCTTCACCCCCAGAGAGGGTAGTGGCCGACTGGCCCAAACGCAGGTATCCCAAACCGACTTCTTCCAGTACTCGAAGTTTCTCTACTACTTTGGGCACCGAAGCAAAGAATTGAAGTGATTCTTTAACTGTGAGATTGAGCACGTCGTAGATGTTCTTCCCTCGGTAGCGAACCTCCAGCACCTGGGACTTGTAGCGGGTACCCTTGCACTCATCGCAGATCAACTCCACGTCCGCCAGGAACTGCATTTCCACGGTGACCGTGCCATCGCCCTGGCAGTTTTCGCAGCGGCCTCCGGGAATGTTGAACGAGAAATGTCCGGCGGTGAAGCCCCGCTTTTTAGACTCCGGCAGGGAAGCAAAGACATCCCGAATTCCGTCGAAGGCCTTAATGTAGGTAACGGGATTCGATCGAGGCGTACGCCCGATCGGTGATTGATCGACCAGCACTACTTCATCGATGAATTCGCTTCCTTCCACTTTTCCCCAAGCCACCGGAGCCGTGCCGTCGTTCGCCTGTTTTTTTGCCATACAAAGGGCTCGATAGAGGACGTCGTGCAGCAAGGTCGACTTGCCAGAACCCGAGACCCCGGTTATTGCCACAATCATGCCCAACGGGATCGTCAGATCGATGTTTTTCAAGTTGTGCGCGCGGGCGCTTCGGATCGTGATTTGCTGGCGTGTAGGCTTACGACGCGCATTGGGAAGTTGAATGCGCAGGTCATGGGATAAGTAGCGTCCGGTGAGCGATGCCGGATTATGAAGGATTTCGTCAAAACTGCCGGTTGCGATCACGTTGCCGCCGTTCTCGCCGGCGCCGGGCCCCAGATCCAGAATACGGTCGGAAGCCTGCATAATGTCGGGATCGTGCTCTACGACCAGGATGGTATTTCCTAGATTGCGCAAATCGTGAAGGATTTTAATGAGCCGGTGCGTGTCGCGGCTGTGCAGGCCGATGGAAGGCTCATCGAGAACATAGAGTGTACCCACCAGACGTGATCCCAGCGATGTCGCCAGCTGTATGCGCTGCGCTTCGCCTCCCGACAGCGTAGAGGAGAGCCGGTCCAGCGTGAGATATTCCAATCCGACTTCGTTGAGGAACTGCAGCCGCTCCTGAATTTCCTCCAAAAGCTTTTCGGCGATTGACGCTTCCTGCTGGGTGAGTGCGACTTGCGAAAAGAAGGCTGCAGCTTGCTCCACGGTCATGCAACAGACTTCGCAGATGTTCTTGCCGTTGATTTTGACCTGGCGCGCCTCGGCGCGCAGGCGTGCGCCGCCACAGTCAGAGCACTGTGAGTACCCACGATAGCGGCTCAGAAACACGCGCACGTGCAGTTTATATTTCTTGCGCTCCAGGTGGGCAAAGAAGCCTCGAATACCAGGGAAGCGGCCTTCGCCCTCAACAATCATGCCCTGCTGCTCAGGCTCCAGCTCTGACCAGGGCACATCCAGTGGGATCGAAACCTGCTTAGCAAAGCGCTTCAGTTCGGTGAAGAGAGGACGATATTTTGGCTTCGTCCAGGGCTCAATAGCGCCCTCCACCAGGGTTTTCGATTTGTCTGGGATGACCAGTTCCAGATCAAAATCGATAGTATTTCCGAACCCTTGGCAACGAGGACATGCTCCAAAAGGATTGTTGAACGAGAACAGCCGCGGCTCTGGCTCCTCGTAGCGTATATGACACTTCTTGCATTCGAACCGGTTGGCGAATCGTAGCGCAGTCACGGTCCCGCCATCCGTACCAGGGCTTTCGAAGATGACTTCGCCCGACTCGCGATAGCAAGTCTCGATGGCATCGACAATACGGGAACGGATCTCGGCAGAAACCGCGATACGGTCGGCCAGCAGATACACGGGCTCCGAAAAATTAACGTCAAGCAACGATTCCGGCGTAGAGAACTCGAAAATTTGCCCCTTCTGATAGAGCCGGTTGAACCCCCGTTTGCGCAAGTCGAAAAGACGACCCTTCAGCAGATCGGAATCAATTGCGACTTGAGCCGCCTTCTTGCGAGATCGTAGCTTCTTGGAAGAGGGTGCTTTCGAACTCTGCATCCCGGGAACATGCAACGGAAACAGGACGTTCAAGCGGGTGCCTTCCGGCAGCGCGAGGATGGCGGACGCGACCTCATCCACCGTGTCCTTCTTAACCTCGCAACCGCAGTTTAAGCAATAAGTACGCCCGATGCGGGCGAATAGAAGGCGTAGATAATCGTAGATTTCGGTCGCCGTCGCCACCGTCGAACGAGGGTTGCGGGTAGTGTTTTTCTGTCGAATGGCTACGGCCGGAGCAATGCCGTCGATGACATCGGCGTCAGGCTTCTCAATCCGCTCCAGGAATTGCCGCGCATAGGCGGACAGTGACTCTACATAGCGGCGCTGTCCCTCGGCATAGATTGTGTCAAAGGCGAGGGAAGACTTGCCCGATCCCGAGACCCCCGTTACCACCGTCAAGGTGTTATGGGGCACCTCGAAGTCGATATTCTTCAGGTTGTGGACCCGAGCGCCGCGAACAACGATGGATTCGGTGGACATCCTAAAGGATCGCCGCAGCGTTCTGGACGCGGGTATAGGCCCTCTGTTTGCTTCAGAAGCACTGCGGAATCTCTCAATTATAAAGCAGGGGACGCATGCAGGTTCTCTAGTCGGAGCGGAAGGAGTGGCAAGGCGCGGACGGCAGCAGACCAACCGTGACAAGCTGATATTCGTAATGTCCGATAAGAAGTATTATGTAAAGCGTCTGAAGGCACCGAGCGACGGCAACCTCGGGATGCGGGACAGAGTTCCCCTACGGTTCGTTCCAGGGGTCGACTACCTCGATTGGGCACTCGACGAAGTCTGCTATGTTGCGCGTGGCGAGCTTAGCCCTCCGGACTTGGGCAATCGCAGCAATCTGCGCGTCCGCGTGGCTTATGGGTCTTCCAAGTGCGCGACGGTGAGCCGAAATAGTCGAGAACGCCCGAGCTGCCTCGCTGTCGAAAGCGAGAACCCGACCGTCTAGATCCTGTGTAAACATGCCTTCTGCCGCTGCGAGCAGTCGCTCACGGCGCTTACCCGGGGTGAGCAGTTCAATTCCGTAGAAGATTTCTGCTTCGGTTATGGAAGTGGTAAAAAGTTCAGCCGTCGTCTGCTTGGAAAACCAAGTGATTACTTGAGGGTCGGGCTTAGCTCTCATGAGCTCTGACACTGCGTTGCTGTCGAGGATGGTCACTGGCCGAGCGCCGGGGGCTTTCGAATTTGATCTCTTTTAGGCAGTTCCAAGTCCACACCGCCGAGAGCGGCAAAGCGGCGATGAATCGTTTCCGCCAGATTTTCAGTGGTTGCCGGCGCTGACGACAGAGCTGTGCGCAGGATCTCTCTGGCTTCTTCTTCCATGGACCGCCCGTGATGGGCGGCGCGGACTCTAAGGCGGGCTTTGACCTTATCTTCCAGTTGCCGGATAGTTATGGTTGCCATGCCAGCAATGCTAGCATAGATAGCACTGCATGCACAAGCCCTGCTTAAGACGCTTGACCAACCTCAGTTCGGCGACTCGGCTTTCAGAAGATGCTCGAGATCGGTACGAAACCGGCGTAATCGTTCGAGCCGCTCCGGCGTCGCCTCAATCACCTCGCCTTTCGCCTGAAAGATCTGGCGGCCTTCCCTTTCCACGAGCACTCCCATCACTTCTCCCATTTGCCACCCCGGAGAACCAAGCACTTGCAGGCCGTCAACGCCAGGCACGAGCAGGGCAATGCACTCATCCCGAACCACGCCAATGCACTTGGGGAAACGATCGAAGGTGCGCAATTCAAAGCCGGCGACGTAGATTTTCTGAAGTTGCTCGGCAGAACCCATGGGGAAACTTGCAATTTTGTAATTTGTAATTTTGTAAATTGAGGAACACTATCTTCGGCCCAGAGCGACCTTGGTTAAATTACAAATTTCCAGATTGCGAAATTATAAATCCGCTCACATCTTGTATTTTCCCAGATCCTCGTCGTTCAGGCCCTCCAGCCATTTGCGCAGCTCTTCGCTGGTGAGCCGATCTGAGACGTTGGCGGCGAGCTTGGAATTTTTCAGAACCTCATCTTCGACAAAAATCGGGCAGTCAACGCGCAATGCGAGCGCCAGTGCGTCGGAAGGCCTGGAATCAATGCTAATAACCTGGCCACTGCGCTCCAACCAGATCACAGCGTAGAACGTGTCCTCGCGCAGTTCGGTTACGACGACCTTGTGGACTTGAGTATCGAGTCCAGTCAACACATTTTTTATGAGATCGTGCGTCATAGGGCGTGGGGTCGTGACCTTTTCGATTTCCAGCGCAATGGCATTGGCCTCGTAAACTCCCACCCAGATCGGAAGAACCGTGTCACTGCCCGCATCCTTGAGGATCACGATAGGCATGTTGGTAACCGGGTCCATCATCAGACCGCGAATTTTCATTTCCACTTCCATCGTGACCTCCGGAGCCTAAGGACCCTGTTTATATCACCATTTCGCCGAGCAGGCTGTTGGGAAATGTGCTGGTTGTCAGCACTGGCTGATAGCAACCCGGCGTCAATGCCGCCTGCTCGGGAGCAGTAAAGTTTAGAACTTTGTTTTGTGACGTTCGCCCTATCCACTGGCCGCGGGCTTGATTCTTCCCTTCAACCATCACTTCAAGGATTTCTCCAAGATGCCGTTGATAGAGTTTCCTTTGTATCTCCCGTTGTTTTTCTTGCAGAACTGCCAGACGGCGGGATTTTTCCTCCTCGGGAATAGCATCGTCGTATTGCAACGCGGGCGTGTTCGGCCGGGGCGAGTACTTGAAGGAAAATACTCCGTCATATTCGACGTGCTCCAACAGTGAAAGGGTTTCCTCAAATTCCTGTTCCGTCTCCCCGGGGAAGCCCACGATCACGTCTGTGGTAATGCTGATATCCCGCTTGGCCGACTTAATCCAAGCAATGCGCTCCAAGTACTGCTCGCGGCTGTACAGGCGTTGCATGGCCTTCAATACCCGCGTCGACCCGCTCTGCACCGGAAGATGAACGTGATCGCAGAGGGCGGCTTGGGAATCGATTGCCTCGACGATGTCACGTCCGAAATCAATGGGATGCGAAGTCGTAAAGCGCACCCGCTTGATCCCTGGAATGTCACCCACTGCAGCCAGCAGTTCCGCAAAAGTCTTGCTCCCCGCCGGGTCGCAATAAGAATTGACGTTCTGACCCAAAAGCTGGATTTCGGTATAGCCTTTGTCCGCCATGCGCCAGGCCTCCGCCAGAACAGAGTTTGAGGTCCGGCTTCGCTCCTTGCCTCGGGTGAACGGGACTACGCAGTAGGCGCAGAACTTGTCACATCCCTCGATGATCGTGATGTAGCCACGATGAGGATTGCTGCGGGCGGTGAACTCGGTTTCAAAACACTCGTCAGTCTGGCGATCGTCGAGACCGGTAACGCGGCTCTTCCCTGCCTCGATCTGCACCAGCATGCTTGCCAGGTTGCGGTAGGATGCCGAGCCGCAGACCATGGAAACGTGTGGCGCTCGCTCAAATATCTTCTCGCCTTCCTGCTGTGCCACGCAGCCCAGGACACCGAACTGCTTTCCTTGGGCCTGTAACTTCTTGTAATCGGCCAGACGATGAAAAACTTTCTGCTCGGCTTTGTCTCGAATCGAACAGGTGTTGTAGAGGATCAGGCCCGCCTCTTCAACGGTTGGGACCTGGCGGTAGCCTTCGGAGACGAGCGTGCCGATGACCTTTTCCGAGTCGTGCACATTCATCTGGCACCCAAAGGTCTCGATGTAGAATGTCTTTTCGGAGCCCACACCCATACGAGAAGTATAACGCGGCTGGATTCTGGCGGGCTTCGTCTGCCTGAATTGATTGCTAAAAAGAAAAGGCGATCCGCTCGCGAATCGCCTCTCGGAAAACGACGGCGAATATCCCTAGTCTCCGTGCAGGTAAAACATATCCATGATGCGGTAGCCGCCGTCCAAAAGCAGAATCCTGCCGCTCAGGACCACGCGCATCCAGCCGCTGGGTATCGGCGGCAATTGCCGCACGCAGGAGCCGGGCAGCGGCTGCACTCGTTTTTGCAGCCCAGGGGGCAACGTGCCATTGCGCTGCAGTTGACGCTCCAAACCGGGCGGAAAATTGCCGCCACGCTTAGCGAGGCCGGGTGGCAAGTTGGAGTAGTCCTCCGTATAGCAGCTGCGGATGATGCGCCGATCATCATCGCTGAAAGCCTGAACGTAGTATTCGCTGTCGCGGCGTCCCCGGTCGTATCCTTGATCATCGTCGTCATCGCGGCGGCGATAGCGATCATCGTCGCGATCGTCATCATCCTCATCGCCGTGGCGGCGGCGATAAACTGGTTGCTCATCGTCATCGCGATAAGCAGGTTGGACTTGGCGCCCCACCGGTGCCGGCTGTGCGCTGGCGACATTTGAATTGCCAGCCGTCACGAACTGGAGCACAGCTTCCGATTCGACTTTCGCTTCCTTGCGGCCGGTTGCAGCCGCGATTCCGGTGCCGGTAGCCGCGCCCACTCCCGCGCCGATGGCAGCTCCTTTGCCGCCGTCAACAATCGCGCCAATGATGGCGCCAGCAGCCGCGCTGCCGCCAATTTTTTCCAGATTAGCTTTCGTATGGGATTCGCCTTTAATACGAAATGCCTGGGTGCTCAACGCCGATGATGAATTTCCACTCGTAACCGATGTCAGGACCAACTCAAGCAGACCCGGATCGCTGAGCCGCCCGGAGCGATGTACACCAACAATTTTTCCCGTTACCGAGGAGCTCTTGGGATAAAGTGTGCGGCCGTTGGCCACAATGGGCGCTTGCAGCACGCCGTGGAATAGCTGTCCAACCCTGGCGTTCGCACTGCTGAGATTTTCGGTGATGCGAACCTGCAGCGGCGTCCCCGGAGGGATTTGTGCCACCTGCCGCGCGAGCGC
Organism: Terriglobales bacterium; assembly: GCA_035691825.1. GTDB lineage: Bacteria > Acidobacteriota > Terriglobia > Terriglobales > Acidobacteriaceae > Gp1-AA122. The sequence continues at coordinate 53,674 of DASSIO010000031.1, forward strand.
CGGTGTAGTCGCGGCGATGACGGCAAATAAGGCGTTCACAAGCAGGGATTTCGCTCTCATGCTTTTCCTCTTTATCGAAGGATCGGAAGCTGGCTATCGCGTGATGTTGCGCCAGAGGGAATGCTAAGGTGGAATCTAAGCCCCTCACAAGGACTTAGCCGACAGCAATCGGTACGAAGGTAACATCATTCCCTGAGACTCTGGTCAGTTTTGGCACAATTCTTGCCCGCGCTTACCGCTCGCGATACTTCCCCAGTCCTCAATTACAATCACGAGTTCCCACATTGTTAAGGTAGGACCCTATGAAGCTTGGAGAATTGGCATCGCGGTTGGGAGCGCGGCTCGAGAACGGCGCGCCTGACTTGGAAATCAAAAGCGCGGCTGGGATTGAAGAAGCAGGCACGGGGCAAATCACGTTTCTCGCCAATCCAAAGTACGGCGCGGCCGCCAGGAAGACGCGAGCCTCGGCGGTCATTGTCGCTGAGGATTTCCCCGCCCTCTCCACGGCGATGTTGCGCTCGAAAAATCCTTATTACGCCTTTGCGCGCGCTCTTGAAATCTTCTACAAGCCGCCGCAATATGCGCCGGGCATTCACCCCACGGCGGTAATCGATCCAACAGCCAAGCTCGGGGAAGGCGCGCACGTAGGCCCATACGTTGTCCTGGACGCGGATGTCGAAGTCGGAAAAAATGCGGTGCTGTTGGCCCATGTCGTCATTTATCACGGCGCTCGAATCGGAAATAACTTCTTCGCGCACGCTCACGCTGTGGTTCGGGAGTACTGCCGGCTAGGCGATTCCGTCGTTCTGCAGAATGGCGTAGTAATCGGTGCGGATGGTTTCGGATTCGCCAAAGACGATTCGGGGCGCTGGCAGAAGATCGTCCAATCCGGTCCCGCCATCATCGAGGACGACGTCGAAATTCAAGCCAATGCCTGCGTCGACCGCGCCAGTGTAGGCGAGACGCGGGTTGCGCGCGGCGCAAAGATCGACAATCTTGTACAGGTCGGCCATGGCTCCAGTGTGGGGGAAAACACCTTGCTTTGCGCTCAGGTCGGCTTGGCGGGATCCACGGAAGTCGGAAAAGATGTCATTCTCGCTGGCCAGGTTGGAGTCGCCGGCCATTGCTCAATTGGAGATGGCGTGATCGCTACCGCACAGAGCGGCATCCCTAATGATGTGCCCGCCAAGGCAATTGTCAGTGGTTACCCCGCCATCGATAACAAGCTGTGGTTGCGCTGCGTCGCCGTTTTCAACCGTTTGCCGGACATCGCCAAAGCCGTGCGAGTGAAAAAAGAGTGACACGATACTCTCCACCACGGAGACACCGAGGCACGGAGACTATCCACGCCTTTGGCTGAACGGCAGGAGCTTAAGAACAAATTGAAGCGGAACTTATAGTCTGGGTCGCTGGCTGGCTCAGTTTTCCGTGGCTCCGTGTCTCCGTGGTGAAATAGCCCGTTTACGCGGTGCGAGCATCCCCTCGGTACTCCTTCGTGTCCTTTGTGGTGATTACGGTTTCCTCCCTGTATTCCGGAGCTAAACCGCTATTGATCACCTCCCGAACCTTCGCCATCAGCTGCTCTCGGGTTCCGAACTCGGCGGGTTCGATTGGATCATGGAAAATAATCTGGACGTCGCCGGCTTTGATGGAGAAGCGTCCCTTAGGCATCACGTAGTGCGTCCCCACAATAGTTACCGGCACCACCGGAACATTATTCTGTTCCGCAAGATAAAATGGGCCCTTCTTGAACGGCAGCAGCTTTCCATCAAACGAGCGCTTCCCTTCCACAAAGATGGTCATGCTGACGCGTTGCCGTAGAACAGCCGAGGCTTCGCGAACCGCTGCAATTCCGGCATCGCGATTACCACGATCAACTGGAACCAGCGCGCCCAATTGCATGGTCTTGCCGAGAATCGGGTAGCTGAACAACTCCTTTTTGGCCATGACCGAAGTTCGGCCTGGAATCAGAGGAAGCAGGATCGGTGGATCAAGATTCGACACGTGGTTAGACATGTAGATGTATGTCCGTGCTGGATCGATTTTCTCCAACCCAACCGTTTGAACCCGTACCCCTGCGAGTCGTACACCTTGCCATGCCCCCCACATGCTCATGCGATAAAGCAGGCTGATGTTGCCGGTAATGAAGGTCCAGGGAAAACCGACCAGGGCAGCCATAGGCAGGGCCGCTATCCAGAAGGACAGCATCAACAGTGTGCGAATCAAGTGGTCGGCTTCTCCGAATATCTGATTTACCCACCCCGACGGAAAACAGGCAGTTCACCCGCCGCCATTCTGCACGTTCAACGCCGGAAACTCAAATGGACCAGCAAAACTGAGGGGGCTCAGGCGTCGGCCGACGCTCGACTTGGGTTGTTGGACACAGCGGCTCCAGCGTTTCCGCGGCTCTGCTTCAAGGCGCCGGGGAGCTTGTCGTAGATGCCTCCGAAACCACCATTGGAGAGGATGGCAACAACGTCCCCGGGCCGCATCTCCGGTGCCGCCGTCGCCACAATGGTATCGGCATCAGCGATGACTCTTGCGCTTCGTCCCAGTTGCTGGACAGCGCCAACAATAGAGTTGAGGTCCAACCGCTCCTGCTGTGGAATGGCATCCGATTTAAACACTGAAGCGACGATCACCAAGTCAGCTAGAGCCAGGCTGTCCGCCAATTCTTTTTGAAACACATTCCGGCGAAGCGTATTGGAGCGCGGCTCCAGAATCGCCCATAATCTTCGTCCCTGATATCGGGCGCGCAGCGCTTTGAGCGTGCCCGCAATGGCGGTCGGGTGATGGGCGAAGTCATCAATGATGGTGATGCCATTTACCTCGGCTTTTACTTCCAGCCGGCGCTTTACGCTCTTGAATGTCTTGAGGGCCGCAGAAATTTCTTCTTTCGAAATGCCGTAATTAGCAGCCATGGCGGCCGCCGCCGTTGCGTTCCAGACGTTGTATTCGCCGCCGAGGGAGAACTCAAAATCTCCCCAATGTTGCCCGTCACGCAATACAGACCAACTGGTCCGGTCCGCTCCAAGGTGGAGATTGCCAACCCTCCAGCCGGAGAGCGGCTTAACTCCGTAGCGTTCGACAGGACAGAAGGCGCGGGACAGGCAGCGCTCAAGGCTGTCCCCGGTGTCGTACGCAATGATTTTGCCCCGGCGCGGGACGAGGTTGACGAGGCGTTTGAAAGCGGTTTCCACCGCGTCCAGATCCTTGTAAATGTCGGCGTGATCAAACTCGACCGATGTCAGAATCACCGCATCCGGAAAGTAGTGCAGGAATTTTGGTCCTTTGTCGAAGAACGCGGTGTCGTATTCATCGCCCTCCAGGATGAAGTGCTTGCCCTGGCCCAGCGCAAAACTGCTGCGGAAATTTTCCGCGATTCCGCCAATCAGAAACGACGGCTGCTGGCCTGAGGAATGAAAGATCCAGGACAACATCGACGTTGTCGTCGTCTTGCCGTGTGTGCCCGCCACGACCAGGACTTCTTTCCCACGCAGGAATTCGCCATGCAGAATTTGCGGCAACGAGCAGAACGGAACCCGCTGATCGAGCACGTGCTCCAATTCCACATTGCCGCGCGAAATCGCGTTCCCGATTACCACTAGATCTGGGTTAGACGCCAAGTTTGCCACTGCAAAGGGCTGGTAGACGGGAATCTGCATCGCTTCCAGGAATTCGCTCATGGGCGGGTAGGCAGCGGCATCGGAGCCGGTCACCTTGAAACCGCGCTGTTTCAGCATGCCGGCGAGCGAAGCCATCGCTGTGCCGCAGATTCCGATGAGGTGGATATGTTTCTTTTCTGTCATGACTTCGCGGCCACCGGAGCTTTTGCCTGAACGGTCGCCGGCTCTAAAATTTTCAGGGTGGCCGATGTAGCATTCACATTCAGCCCGGCCCGAACTCCCAGCGGGAGAGTAATGTTCTTTCGGGAGACATGCCCGGAGCGCAGCCCGAAAGCAACCGGCACTCCCAGTTCGCCAACGATCCGCATGACTACTTCCTCAAGGCTGTAGCGCTGTCCATTGGGCTGCACGCAGTCGAGCATCTCGCCAAAGATAATTCCCTTTACGTCTTTGAATTTGCCCGCCAGCAGTAACTGCATCAGCATGCGATCGATCTGAAACGGCTTCGTGCTGACATCCTCGATAAACAGGATCGTGCCGCCCGTGCGAACTTCATGGGGCGTGCCCAGAGACGCCGCCAACATAGACAAACAGCCGCCATAAAGCGTCCCTTCTCCTGTTCCCTCGACCAGAGGCTGCATGCCGGAAGCTTCTCCAATCTGCCATTCCGATATTCCGGTCAATGCGGCCGTCCAGGACTCGAGATCGATGCCGTCTGGAACAGCAAAATCTTTGGTGACCATGGGCCCGTGAAACGTCACCATCGATGCCGTGTCACAGAAGCAGGTCAGCAGGGTCGTGATGTCGCTGTAACCGACGAATATCTTCGGGTGAGGCACGATCTTTTGGGGATTGAGACGGGTAACCAGATAATTCGCCCCATAGCCGCCGCGCGCGCAAAGAATGGCCCTCACTTCATCGCGCTCAAACATTTCCTCCAGTTCACGCGTCCGCCGCTCGTGAGCACCGGCGAAATAAAGATCCTGGTCAAAAATGGATTCAAGATAAAAAGGCTTATAGCCGAGCTCCCGCAGTCGCTCACATCCAGCTTCCAGCAACGGACGCTGTATGTTACTGGCGGGCGCGACAATGCCAACCGTATCGCCGGGCTGAAGCGCTACGGGCTTCGTACGTGTCGATTGCGGGCTGCACGACATGAATGGTGAATGTTAGCAGGCTATTTGTGGCCTCGTAAGTAACGGGAAGGCACTGCCCGATAGGAATCAACCATTAAATTGCGGCTCCAGAGAAGCCTTCAGGTTAGTCACAAGAAAAACTCACCCCGGCAGAGAATCTGGGCTGGGCCCTGAAGATATACCTCGCCATCCCAACGCACTGTTTGCTGGCCTCCCGGAGCTCTGACCAACACCGGAGATTGTGCGCGCTTCGTAGCGATTGATGCTACCGCAGCCGCACATGATCCGGTGCCTGAAGAGTGCGTCTCGCCCACTCCCCGCTCGCAAAAACGAACATCGATAACACCTGTTTCCACAACACGTACCAGCTCAATATTAATGCCCTGCTTGAATTCAGGTTCCCGCCCGATCTCTGCCGCGCGCTTCTGCCAGTCCGGAGCGAAATCATGCACAAAAACGACGAAATGCGGGTTGCCCACTGAGACTGGGATGCCGCGCACCTTGCCTGAAGCCACCTTCACGGCCAACTCGTCACTGACTTGCGGCTTGCCCATTCTCGTTTCGAACTCGAAATGCATGCCGTTGCGTTCGAGGAGGGTACACGTCTTCGGGCCCGCGCCCGTGCGAACGGTGACAATTCCCTTCCCTTGTTGGTCGGCGATATGCGCGGCCACGCAGCGAGTTCCATTGCCGGATATTTCTGCTTCGGAGCCATCCGCATTCAGCAGACGCGCCCGGACATCAGCTTCCTCATCCGGAAACAGCCACTCGACTCCGTCCCCGCCGACCCCATTGTGACGATCGCAGATTTGCCGCGTAATCTCGACCATGCGGTCACCCGCATGCCGTCCGTCAATAACCAGGAAATCGTTTCCACAAGCGCTGGCCTTCAGGAAGGGAATGCTCACGGTCATTCCAACTCAGCTGTACCCAACGAGGCGACAGTGGAAAAAACGCTGGACTGATGCAGAAGAATGCTCAACTCCTCGTGTTCGTTGCGCGGGGCATCGACGGAGAACACTACGCGCGACAGCCCATCTACTTTTGCTGTACGCACATTTTGCAGTGTCTGCTTTTCGGCATCGAGAATGCGATTCAATTCGGCAATTACCGTTTCGGCACTTGCACCTGTCACCTCATAACTCATGACGAGTGACTTGAGGCTAAAGCTCCGCTCCAGGCGTCCCAGTACCAGCAGGGCCATCAGAATGAGTACGGTAGCAAAGATAGCGGTCAGGTAAAGTCCGCCACCTGCCGCCATGCCGACCGACGCCACTACGAAAAGTGTAGCCGCAGTAGTTAGACCTGTTACCGAACCACGAGCGTGCAGAATCGAGCCGGCGCCAATAAAACCGATACCGGGAATGATCTGGGCCGCAATCCGCGTGTGGTCTCCGATATGTTCAGCGGCCAGCGTATCCGAGAGCACGGTGAACATGGCCGCACCAAAGCAGATAAACATGTTGGTGCGCAGGCCGGCAGGTTTGCGGCGAAATTCGCGCTCCAGGCCGATGACCCCGCCTAAGATCGCGGCCACGAAGAGGCGAACCAAGGTGGATGACAAAACGACCGACATCTCGCCGCCGAGACGCCGCACGATTTCGTGTATCGGTTCCATCGGGAATCCGGCTGGATTTTACCACTCGCGAAAAGCCGCTTTCAGTGCCGCGCGGGGTTACCTATGGTCAGCGCCGTCCCGTGTAATAGATGGTCGCAGAAGGCTGCCCGGGAGTTTCGATGACGGCAATAGCTAACAATTTATGCGTCCGGGCACTGTGCGCGACCGGGTCATTGTCGATGCCAATCGCATAATCTGCCATGGAGCTCGGAGTAGCCAGTGCCCGTTCCCACTCCCCTTCAGGATCCGAAGGCTGTCTCCAGGTACGATGATTTCCTTCATTAATGACGTGCGACAACGGAATGCCCGCATCCTGCAGTGCGCCGACATGGTCGCCAAGGTACATCAGCAAGGTCGCCCCGGGAGGTAGCTTTCGGATGTTGGACGCGAGTTCCCTCTCCAGCGCGATTCGGCTCCGCGAATTCACCCACGCTTCTCGGAATGACACCGGCTGCGCCCGCCAGGCCGATTGATAGCTCCCTACTACAAATGCTAGGGCAACCAGGGCAACGGCGAATTGGGCGGACTTTGGCCGAAGGCCCCGACCCAAGTAGTAAATGGCGACGCTGACAAACACGGCTACGGCCGGCAACAGACCGATCCCATAGCGAACGTTGTAGTAGGAGAATGGCCACCACGTTGGCACGAAGATAGGCACTCCGCCGTAGGCGATCGAGAGCGCATAAAACGGCAGTGGAACCCAGAGCAATAGCAGGGCGGACAAGCCTCGATTCCGAAACAAAACCAGCAACGACCCGCAAAAAGCTATCCACAACCAGGGTTTTTGCCAAAATCCTTCCGCGAGGTTGTCCTCCGCAGACTTGACGAAGTACTGGGAAGCCGCTTTCAAGTCGTGTGACCCGGGATGAGGCGGAAAACCCGGGCGGACGCTTCTCTGCTCAATGGCTCGCGCCGAGTATGGACCATTCGCGAATTCCAATGGATTACGATAGACCGCCGCGTTGTACGCAATCCAGAAGATTGGAACTGCCGAACACAACAGCAAGAATTTCATGAGACTGGGTCGCCGAATCCCCTGATGCTCACCCAGAAGCATGCCAATCGCAACGGTCACGATTACTGCTGCCGCGAACCATCCGTCGTAGCGCGTCAGCTCGGCAGCAGCCAGGCAATACCCGCAGAGATACAGAAATTTCTCGAGCAGACTTTGATCAGCTGATTCCGCCTTCGCTACCCGCATAAACTTAGCGAAGTACACTACCGCCCAGATGAACAGTGCCATATACAGTGGCTCTGTCATGGCCGTTGTCGACAGGTAGAGCAAACTGGGGTTGAAGGCGAAAATCAGGGCAGCAAACCAGGCCGGGAGTCGGGCAGAGCGATCTGGCCCTGCCGAACTGCTCAAGGCATGGCGCACCAGCTGAAATACTCCCCGCACGGAAAAGACATAGGCGACCAGAGAAGGCACGGAACCGCCGGCGCCGCTCTGCCACCCGGATAAGGGCCAAATAAACGGAATCATCAGCAGGTGCAGCAGCGGCAGCCATACCGTTCCCAGTTGCAGCAACCCGGGAGTGCGGGAATCGAAAACCCGGCGAGCAATGTTGATGTGAGCTACGGCATCGCCGTAAAGCAGGATATACCCGCGCTGGAGAGAAATCGCAAACGCAGCCAACGCGAGGCAGATAGCGATAGCAGTAATGGCAAAGGTCTCGGGATCCGGCTGCCGCTTGCGGGTTTGCCTCATTCCAGGTGAGTCAATTCACGGAATACTTGAAAGCGGGCGTCGATCTCATCGCGTGATAATTTCTGCAGGCGCTCGGTCCCGAAACGCTCGACGGCAAACGAGCCCATCACGCCACCGTAAAACAACGCTCGTTTAAGAACTTCCCGATTGAGTTCCTCCTGCGACGCCAGATAACCCATAAAGCCGCCGGCAAACGAATCGCCAGCTCCGGTTGGATCTTTGACTTCATCAATCGGTAAAGCCGGTGCCCGAAATGGATGCGTGCCGATTCCGAAAGCTCCTTCGCGAAAGAAGATCGTCGCGCCGTATTCGCCATGTTTGATGACCAGAGCCTTGGGGCCAACCGCCAGGATCTTGTTGGCGGCACGCGGCAAGCTGACCTCCTTCGCCAGCATCTTTGCTTCGCCATCGTTGATCAGAAGAATATCGACGAGTTTCAGCGTCTCATGCAATTCCTGTGGCTGACTTTGAATCCAATAATTCATGGTGTCGCCGCCCGTCAGGCGCACGTGGTTCATCTTCCGCCGGACTGAGGCCTGCAGCGCCGGGTGAATATTGCCCAGAAACAAGTAGTGGGAATCCCGATAGCCGGCGGGAATTTCCGGCTGAAAGCGCTCGAAAACGTTGAGCTCGGTGAATTCCGTCTTCGCTTCATTGAGGTTGTCGAGGTAGTGTCCGCCCCAGCGAAAGGTCTTGCCCTTGGCATGTTGGATGCCGCGTGTATCGACTCTGCGATCCTTCAGCACGCCTTCATGCTCGGCGGAAAAGTCCTCCCCCACCACAGCCACTACTCGAACATCAGTGAAATAGCTGGCTGAGAGCGAGAAATAGGTTGCGGAACCGCCCAGCATGTTTTCGACACGTCCCGCAGGGGTGGCAATGTTGTCGAATGCGATCGAACCTACCGCCAGGATGCTCATCGGGGCTAATGGGTCTCCAGGTATTTATCGACGATCAGGCTAAGCTTCTGCCGGGTGGCGGCGGGGATTTTGCTGCGGTCGGTCATGATGGCATGCGCGAGCGCCGATTCGCATTTGCAGGATCTCGATTTCGGCATGGCAGCCACGGTCTCGCGCACTACGTTGCAGGCGTTCTCCGCATTCTTTAGCAGCACTGCCACGATCTGCTCGACGGTCACCGACTCATGATGAGGATGCCAGCAGTCATAGTCAGTGACCATGGCGACGGTGGCGTAGCAAATCTCCGCCTCCCTCGCCAGCTTCGCTTCCTGCAGGTTGGTCATGCCGATGACATCCATGCCCCAGCTGCGGTAAATATTCGATTCCGCTTTCGTTGAAAATTGCGGACCTTCCATGCACAGATAGGTTCCGCCCCGTTTCACGGTCACGGACGCCTTGAAACATGCTTGTGCAACGATTTCGCCTAGTTCGTCGCAGACGGGCTGTGCAAAAGCGATGTGCGCAACCAATCCGTCGCCAAAAAAAGTATCGACACGATGTCGAGTGCGGTCAAAGAACTGGTCCGGTACAACAAAGTCCAGAGGTTTGTGTTCTTCCTTCAGGGACCCAACTGCCGACAACGAGATGATGCGCTCCACCCCAAGCTGTTTGAAGCCGTAAATGTTCGCGCGAAAATTTAGCTCGGTGGGCATCAAGCGGTGACCGCGTCCGTGGCGCGCGAGAAAAGCGACCGTGTGTCCAGCCAGCGTTCCGAGAACGTAAGCGTCGGATGGATCTCCAAACGGAGTCTGTTGCTGCACTTCCCGGATCTCCGTCAGACCTGGCATTGAATACAGGCCACTGCCACCGATTATTCCGATTTCCGCCTGCGACAATTCCCCTCCCTGCGCAGCCATCCTCGACAACAAACCTGTGATTATACATTTAGCATGAGCGCTGACGTTTCCAACGCGCTCTCTGCCGCACGCCTTCTGCGCGCATCGACGTCAGCAATGCCACTGTTTAAAATCTTTAACATATGAAATACGCCGCGATTCTTATTGCCCTCATTGCTTCACTGGCCTGGACACAGGCTTCGCCCTCTCCCACAACTGCGGCAACCGTGCCGATAACCCTCGATCACAACCGCATCATCATTGACGTCTACTTCCCCTTGCCGGATGGAACCAGGACCCGCGTGCGCGGCTGGGTGGATACCGGCGATCCCGACATGTCTATCACCGAAGCCTTAGCGAAGAAGCTAGGTCTCACGATCACGGGCGACGGCGAGCAGAAGCGCTCTACGATCCCAAAGCAAATGCTGGTCGGAGATGTCCCACTTGACCTAAGCGCTGTCAAGCCGCCACGTTTGGTCAGCGAAGAAAGCATCGCGCCGGGATCGAGTGCCTCGGTCAAGATTCCCGCCACCGTGCTGCGCCATTACGACGTTGTCATCGATTACTTCAACCGGGAATTCACAATGGACGCGCCGGGATCGGTGCACTTTGAGGGATCCGCGGCAAAGGCAAATGTCAGCCCAGACACCGGACTCATTCAGTTGGAAAGCATGATTGCTGGTGAAAAACACACGATTTCCTTCGATCCCGGCACCAGCGTGAGTTGGATCTCCAGCGAGCTGCTTTCGAAGTGGCACACGGGACATCCACAGTGGCCTTCCATGACCGGTGCCGTGGGTCCCGCAAATTTGTGGGGACTCCCCGAGGAGCCAACCTGGCAGGTGCTGCGCATTCCAGATATCGATTTGGGTGGGATTCGTTTGACCAACCTCATCGCCGTGCCATTTTCAAAAGACGTCATGGATTGGTATCGAAAGAGAGCTGGTGTCGATACCGTCGGACTAGTAGGCGCCGAGTCTCTGCTGAACTACCGCGTAGGCATCGATTACGCGCATTCCGCGCTCTACTTCAAGCAACTCAGCAAGTACACAGCTCCAGGGATTGACGTGGTAGGACTGACGCTGCGGCCCGAAGCAGACGGCCGCTACACGGTGATTGGCGTGGCGAAATACGAGGGCAAACCGGCCGTGCCGGATGTTCAAACCGGCGACGTTCTGCTGAGCGTTGATCACGCGAGAGTGAGCGGAGGCACCATGGGGCAGGCGTGGTCGCTTCTGGGTGGAAGTCCGGGATCGACGCGCGCACTAACCTTGGAGCGCGGAGGAAAGCAATTTACGGTTCAAGCCAGCGTGCGTCGCTTTCTGCCTGCGGTCGTGGCAAAAACCAGATAGCGTCGGCCCGATTATCGGTGGAGTCTTCATGCTGACCGGCCGCAATGACCGCAGTCCGCAATTTTTCGCTGGTCAAATCGTCCAGGCTCTCGGTGACGACAACCGTATCGCCATCTACATCGATCAGTACATCTCCGTCTTCGGTAAGCCACTCGTGCTTGCCTGTGAGCGTGACAGTTTTGGACAATGCTTGTTGCTGCGCCTCGCTGTCACCGTTCACCGGCCGCACCGACCGATATCGCTTTTCCAGATAAGCTGCGTAAACTCCAGCGAAACGTCTTGCCGCTTCTTGTGTGGCCCACTTGGAGACGTACAGCAAGCCTAACGGAGCGGCCGGATCACCCTTTGGCCGGGCGGCGTAGTAGTAACCTCCGCGCCACTGCGGGTAGAGTTCATGGGACGCGTCGACTCCCGCGTATTGGTCAACTAAAAGCGCGACATCAAATTCGCCCATCGAGCCAACGTCGAACTTCTGATAGTTCTTCGTCAACTGCGCAAAATCCGGCAGCGGCATCGGATCAATGCGCTCGCCCTCCAGATAGGTCTTGGGCTCCATAATCTGGCGCGTGGTTCGCGGGGGATTGGCCAGGATTCCGGAAAACGCTTTTTCCTTGCCATACTTCTGCAGCACGTCGGACACGAAGTCCAGGCCGTAGCGGTAAGGAAATGTGAGGATCTCTTTCAGAAAAATAGGCGCATTGTGGAACTGAACGGAGTCAGCCGTGCCCACAAGCATGCCCTCCTTCAGAGCGGCAACGATCTGTGGCGAAGTTGTGAGGGACTGTCCGGTCGGCGCTAGCATATAGTCGACTAAAACGGCCATGGCTTGGCCTTCCACGACCGATTGCCGGACCGTCTGTGCTTCGTCACGCTCGATCTCTTCCGGTGTGGGGTTCCCCTCGCTGTCACCCAAATCCTTCTCTCCAACCTTCATCCACTTCTCCAGGTTGAAGGACTGGTCCTGCAGCGCGTGGGTAAGCTCGTGCGCCAGGACCGGCTTCTGCTGCTCCGCATCAACCCAGTCGAGCAGGTTGACGGTCTTGGTCTGCACGTCGTAATAGCCGGCCACCTGCTCGCGCAATAAAGAAATCAGAAAGGAATGCAGATCGAAGTCGCTCGGCAGCAATCCGAATTTCTTTAGCACCAATTCAGAGCGCTTCAGGCGCTTGGCATCGCGATCCTCCTTCATATGCTTCTCGAGGTAGCTGACAACTTGATCGCGACTGGTAAGGCGCCGCTTGACCTCGTGCCGGATCGGCAACAACGTATCCTGGCTGGAGAACTTCAGAATTTGATCGACGGAGCGAAACAGCTCGTCGGCCTCTTTCGGCGATATTTTGGTTTCGCCGGCCTGCAGCTCCTCCTCGGGCTTTGAGCTGGGTTTTTCCTGCCGAGCTGCTGAATTTTGAGAACTCTGCGCTTGACCTTGAGCTGGTTGCTGGACCGCCCCGGACGGCGCTCGATTTGACGTTTGTGCCCACCCCAGGCTGAGCGCCAGCAGGAGCGAAGCAGGAACTCCTGCCATGCCTCGGAATGTAAGTCGCGAGTGCATCACCCTTGGCTCACTCGTCTTACGATCCATTCGCCGGCTTCCCTGGTTCCCAAATTCCCACCCAGATCAACGGTTGTTTTCTTCTGACGGACAGCATCGAGCACAGCGCCCTCGATCTTGTCGGCCTCTTTTCCGAAACCCAGATGGCGCACCATCATGGCCGCCGTCAAAATTGCGCCCATGGGATTCGCTACATTCTTTCCGGCGATCGGTGGCGCCGATCCATGGACGGGTTCGAACATCGAGGTTTTGCCGGGATGAATGTTTCCGCTGGCCGCCATCCCCAAGCCTCCCTGGAGTCCAGCCGCCAAATCGGTAATGATGTCGCCGAACATATTGTTAGTAACGATCACATCGAACTGACGGGGATCGCGCACCATCTGCATGCAGAGCGCGTCGACATACATATGGGATATTTGAATCTGCGGATAATCCCTGGCCACCTCTTTGAATGTGCGCTGCCACAGCTCCCCCGCGTGTGTCATTGCGTTCGACTTGTCACACATCAGGACATGCTTGCGCGGACTCCCATCCAGCTTCTTATTGTTTACCGCGTATTCAAATGCGTAACGGACTACGCGCTCCACTCCTTTGCGCGTGTTGACATCCTCCTGGATGGCGATTTCGTCGGCAGTTCCCTGCTTGAACACGCCACCCAAATCGCCGTAAACGCCCTCAGTGTTCTCGCGAATGACAACAAAATCAATGTCCTTGGGCTCCACTGACTTCAGTGGACAAAGAGTTGCATCCAGCAGGCGCACCGGACGAACATTGGCGTACAGGTCCATCTTGAACCGCATGCCAAGCAAGATTTCTTTGGCGTGAATGTTGCTGGGGACGCGCGGGTCACCGAATGCACCCACTAGGATGGCATCGAAGTCGCGAGCCAAAAGGGCAAACCCGTCGGCAGGCACCGTGGTTCCGTCCTGCAGGTATCGATCAGCACCCCAATCGAAGTTTTCGAACTCCAATCCCGCTCCGCTGGCCTGCGCGGCAGCGACGGCGTGCGGAATGACCTCTTTGCCGATGCCGTCACCCGGAATGACGGCAATCTTCTTTCTCGCGCTCACAGTCAAGAAGGTATCACAGCATGCCTTGCGGTCAGGTCCCGGTTAGCTTCGTTATAATCAATAGATCAGATGGGCCTTCCAGCGCTGTCCGACAACCCGTCCTCAGCCGCTCGCCACGAACGATACCGCGGCGTAGAAACGGCTGCCGTGTACTCTGACATCAAGTCGGAATTTGCTGCCCTGAGCACGGGTTGCGGGCTGTACGACCTGAGCTGGCGGTCAAGACTCCGGGTGAGCGGCGGCGATCGAGTCCGCTGGCTGAATGGCATGATCACCAACAACGTCCGCGACCTTGAACCTGATCATGGCATCTACGCTTTCCTATTGAATCCTCAGGGTCGCATTCTCGCCGATTTGTATGCTTACAATGCCGGCGAGTTTTTGATCATCGATACGGACCGAAGCCAGCAGAAGACCGTCGCCGACATCTTCGACCGCTACATCATCATGGACGACGTCGAGGTCGCAGCTCTCGATTCGGAGACCACGGCAATAGGTATCTGTGGCCCAGGCGCGGGTGCAGTCTTGAAGGCTTTCGGCGTTGAAGTCGAATCGCTCGCCAGCCTTTCTTTCCGAAACCAAACCTTCCGCGGGATCAACATCCGAGTCGTCCGTGGAGATATGCCGCTTCCTGCCTACGAACTCTGGCTGGCGCCGGCTGACGTCAATTCTGTCTGGGATGCTTTGGTGAAAGCAGGGGCAACGCCCGTCGGCACACAGGCATTTGAACTGCTGCGTATTGCCTGCGGCATTCCGCTTTTCGGCCAGGACATTCGCGAACGTGATCTGCCCCAGGAAACCGAGCAGATGCGCGCCTTGCACTTCAGCAAGGGATGCTACGTAGGACAAGAAATCGTGGAGCGAATTCGATCGCGCGGCGCTGTGCACAGAAAATTTACCGGCTTTGTGCTGCAGGATCCAATGCCTGCGCGTGGAACCAAGCTACGGGCCGACGACAAGGAAGTTGGCGAGCTTACCAGTATTGGAGTTCTTCCGCTCGCGCAGAAGGACGTGCCAGTAGCTCTCGGTTACATTCGCCGCGAGGCAGGCGTGCCCGGCAAGCAGCTTCAGTATGGCGAGGCTACGGCAACTGTAAGTCCCGTGCCGTTTCCCGAATTTCTGAATGCTGTGAACGGAACAACAGACACTCGATAATGGGAAATACCTATGGCTGACAAGAAAGAGCCGAGCTTTACCGTTACTGATAAGCGCTTGTTTACTCTGGATGGCGAACTCCGCAAGGACGCGCCTGAAGAGAGTTCCAGCGAGTCCCCAAAACCGTCCGGCTCCGAAAGTGCCAAGAACACTGCACCAGAGCCTCCCGCCGAGGATATGCCTCCCTTGCCGTCCGCGGCCGAACAGAAATCCCAGCAGGATGCCTACGCGCAGTCGTCCAAAGACATGGACAGCCGTGTCGAACTCAGCGGCGGGTCGGCCAAAGACTTCGAGATGACCTTCGAACGCTTCATGGCTTCCCTCTACATGACGGCGATGCTGCAGCTGGGATTGATGCACGAAGAAGGCGGCCAGCCGCACGTGGATCTGGTGGGTGGGCGGCAGACCATTGATACCCTAAGCCTGTTATCCGAAAAGACAAAAGGCAATCTCACTCAGCGGGAAGAAAACTTCCTGCAGAACTGTCTCTACGAGTTGCGCATGGCCTATGTCGAAGTGACCAATTCCTTGACTCGGCCGCCCCAAGCCTCCGGGTCGCAAAGCGCGCCTAGAGCCAAATGAGGGCTATTCTCACCGTCTTGGGGAGTGGCACGTCCATGGGGGTACCCACCCTCGGCTGCGACTGCGCGGTTTGCCGCTCCTCCGATCCCCACGATAAACGAACCCGCCCTTCCATCATGGTCGAATATGGCGGGCATGTGGTGTTGATCGACACCACGCCGGACTTTCGCGAACAGGCGATTCGTGAATGCATTCGCAAGGTCGACGCCGTCCTGTACACGCACACTCACGCCGACCACATTCTCGGAATCGATGATCTCAGGCCTTTGAGCTTCCGCCGCCCGGAGAAGATTCCGCTTTATGCCCGCCCCGAAGCCGCCGAATTTCTGCGTAACATGTTCCGTTATATTTTTGACGCCGACTATAAGTTCGGCGGCATTGCCCGAGTGGAACTCAATGTCATCAATGGTCCGGTGCAGCTCTTTGGCGCTCAGTTCCAGCCCGTGCCCGTCATCCATGGTGACACCGAGATCTACGGCTTTCGCTTCGGATCGGCGGCCTACCTGACCGATTTCAGCGACCTGCCCGAAGCATCGCTCGCTCAGCTGAGCGGCCTTGACATTCTGTTCCTTGACGCTTTACGGCACAAACCTCATCCTACGCACTCCACAGTAGAAAATTCGCTGCGCATCGTAGATCGGGTTAAGCCTAAGCGCGCGTTTTTTACGCATATCTGTCATGATTTGCCGCACGCAGCCACCAACGCGAGCTTGCCCGCGAACGTGCGGCTTTCGCACGATGGGATGAAACTGGATTTCGAGATTTGATCAGCGCCAACTTATGCGGATGAAGACATCCCTCAACGCTCGAATATGAGAACTTTTCACAAGCTCAGTGAAGTTCCTGGCGATTTAGGCCCCGCCATCGTGAGCGTCGGAAACTTCGACGGCGTTCACCGCGCGCATGCTCATGTTTTGCGCGAAATTGTCTCCCGCGCGCGCAAAATGAACGCAAAATCGGTCGCGGTTACGTTTGAGCCCCATCCCATGCGCATTCTGCGCCCCGACGCAGCGCTGAAGCTTCTCACTCCTGCGCCTGAGCGCGTGCGTCTGCTGGAGAGCACCGGGCTCGATGCCGTACTGCTCCTGCCATTCACCCGCGACCTCTCGCTCATGACTCCCTATGAGTTCGCTCATGACATTCTGAAGAAACGCCTGCAGGCGGTAGAGGTTCATGAAGGCTACAACTTCCGTTTTGGGCATAAGGCGGCCGGGGACGTGGCCCAACTCACCCAACTTGGGCATGAGATGGGATTCAAAGTCGTGGCCTACCCAGAGATGAAAGTCCGCGGCGAATCAGTTTCCAGCAGCCACATTCGCCGCCTTCTTGCCGCGGGGCGCGTGAGCAGGGCGCGGCACCTCCTGGGCCGAGCTTTCAGTGTTCTTTCAACGCCCGGGCGCGGCCGAGGCTATGGTTCGAAGTACACCGTTCCGACCATCAACCTGACTCGTTACGAGGAGTTGGTTCCGGCTGATGGTGTGTACATCACTCGTACCCGGGTAGCTCAGGAATGTTTCGATTCCGTTACCAACATCGGCAATCGGCCTACGTTTGGCGCGGACTCGTTTGCCATCGAAACCCACCTGCTCGATTTTCATCCCATCACTCTCACCGCAGAAACCGAAGTGGAAATTTATTTCCTTATCCGCTTGCGAGGCGAGATTAAGTTCCCGTCGGTCGAGGCGCTGCGCGAACAGATTGCCAAAGACGTAAAGAAAGCCAGGCGCTACTTCCACCTGCTGGAGCTCCGGTCCAAAGTCTCGGCACGATAGTTGCCGGATTGCTGCTACAATCCCGCGTCATGTTCACCGGCCTGGGTGTCCAACTGTCGGCCATCACTTCTGCCCAGCGCCGGACACTGCTCGCTGCCGCGCTGGGCTGGATGCTTGACGCCTTCGACGCCATGCTCTACGCGCTGGTCTTGGCCCACATCATGCGCGATTTGGGCATGAGCAAAGGCATGGGTGGGTTGCTCAATACCCTTACCCTGCTGGCGTCTGGAATTGGTGGCGTAAGCTTCGGCTTCATCGCCGACCGCATCGGACGCAAGCGCGCGCTGATGCTCAGCATTCTGACCTACTCGATCTGTTCGTTCGCGTCAGGCCTCTCTACATCCGTTCTGATGCTGGCCATATTTCGCTTCATTCTCGGACTTGGCATGGGCGGCGAATGGAATACGGGTGCAACCCTCGTTGCCGAAACCTGGCCAACCCAGCTTCGTGCCAAAGCGATCGCCATCGTGCAGAGCTCATGGGCCATCGGCTACGCTTTTGCCGCGCTGGTCGCTGGAATTGTTCTGCACTACGCCAACTGGCGTATGGTCTTCTTGGTCGGCATCCTCCCCGCCCTCGTGACGTTATGGATTCAGAAAGGCGTGCCCGAATCCGAGATGTGGATCGAGCACCATCGCCTGGCAGAGGAGTCACAGCGGGTAGCCGAGGCGCAGCATAAGTATGCTCACGACAGCTTTATCCGCATCTTTCAGCCTCCATTCGCCAAGCCGACATTTGTGCTGCTATTGGTGAATTTCTTCGGAATGTTTGCCTGGTGGGGCCTGTTCACCTGGATTCCACCGTATCTTTCCTTGCCAGTCGAGCAGGGTGGACGCGGTTTTGGCGTGATCGGCACTACGACTCTGCTGCTCGTCTTGAACCTGGTGGGAATGTTTCCCGGCTATGCCAGCTTCGGATGGGTGGCCGATCATCTGGGCCGGCGGCGGTCGTTCATTCTCTACACCCTCGTAGCCGCTATCCTTGTGCCCTTCTACGCGCTGGCAAGAAGTTCTGCAGCGCTGCTGGTACTGGGAACAGTTGTGGCATTCTTTGGAACGGGATTTTTCTCGGGATCAGGAATCGCTGGGAGCGAGATTTTCCCGACCCGGCTTCGTGCCCGCGCCCTGGGCTTCACCTATAACGGCGCACGCACGATGAGCTCGGTTGCGCCGTTCGTGATCGGCCGCGTCGGACAAAGCAAAGGCTTGAGCTGGGCTTTCTATCTTTGCGCGGTCTCGTTCCTGTTGGCAGCTATCACAGCCACACTCCTACCCGAAACCAAAGGCAAGCAGTTGGAATGACCGCGTAGGGGCAAGTGTCCTCACCTGCCCGGTGGAGCGAAGCTCCACAAATTAGCTTAGGCGTTCGTCGACTGCGCTAGGCGGCCCAGACGAGGACGTCTCGGCGCACGCATCATCTACTGACCGCAGTATGTGGAAACACAGGTCAGCTCACCGTGCCTCGACCACCGGCAACTCAACGAAACTTTCCTGACCCGGTGTGTGGTAGACGCGCTGCACTGCCTTCTTATAGTCATCCGGCTTTGCCCAAAAAATAGTAGGAACAAACGTCTGCGGGTTGCGATCGTACAGCGGGAACCAGCTCGACTGGATTTGCACCATGATGCGATGTCCCGGCAGGAAGGTGTGATTCGCGGTGGGCAGCGCAAAATGGTATTGCAAGGGCTTATTTGGCTCAAGCGGGGTTGCCTTCTCCAGACTTTGACGATAACGCCCCCGGAAGATATCGGCGGAAACCATTAGCTGATATCCGCTCATGTCCTCGTCCCCGGCTACCTGATCGGGATAGACGTCGATCAGTTTTACGACCCAATCCGAATCGGTGCCGCTGGTGGAAGCGATCAGGTTAGCAACAGGCTGTCCGGCGATTTTTATCGGCGCAGTCAAGACTTCTGATTGAAACACCAGCACATCCTGCCGCCCCGACTCTTCGCGCTGATCATCGACCAGCCACTGCGACCAGGTGTGCTTCGCGTCATAACCGACTGGCATGATTGGCCTGAGCCGATACGGTACCGGCTTGGCTGGATCCGAGACATATTCCTCAAAGTCGCTTTCGCCCCGCTTCGGCGGTTCATAGCTCAACTTCATCCCGGCATCGAAATACAACGGAGTGGGATGAATACTGCACCCGCTCGGGCATCCCGCAGGCCACGCGGGCAATCGCTCCCAGGTATTTTCCCCTGTCTCGAACGCGGTCACCGGCGCGATGTTTGCCTTGGGTGCGCCATCTTTCAGGTATTGCGCGAGAAATGGAGCGAGGATTTGCTGCCGGAAATAAAGGCCGGTGTCGCTGTTGAATTTCAGCGCGCCCAACGTGCTTCCGTCATCGATCTCCTGCCCGTGATGCCACGGGCCCATCACCAGGAACACTTTGTCATTGTTTGTGTCCTTGGGTTTGATCGCTTTGTACACCGCGATAGCGCCGTAGATGTCTTCCTGGTCCCACAGGCTGTCGACCAGCATGGTGGGCACTTTCAGCGGCTCGTTGGCAAGGATGCGGTCGACCGCCTGATCGCGCCAAAACGCGTCATAGCTGGGATGCTCGAGAATTTTTTGCCAGAAACCGAGCTGCTCCATTCCGTGACGACGTCCCAGCTCGCCCGCAGAGACGGCATCCATGAATTCGTCGTAATCGTCGTAGTGGCTCATCCACCATTTGGCTTTATTACCTCGGGTTGCTTCCTGGTCGTAAATGTATGGGAGGTTCTGCTGGCGGAAGGCGCCATAGTGGAACCAGTCGTCGCCCATCCACCCGTCCACCATGGGATTCATAGGCACTGCCACTTTGAGTGCAGGATGCGGGTTTACCAGAGCCATCAAGGTCGTGAACCCGTCGTAGGAAATCCCAAGTATGCCCACCTTGCCATTGCTTTCCGGGACATTCTTCACCAGCCAATCAATGGTGTCATAAGTGTCGGTCGCATGATCCACCGGCGTTGGATTCAGCGGACCATGCAGAGGCCGATTCATGACATAGTCGCCCTCCGACCCGTACTTGCCTCGTACGTCCTGAATGACGCGGATGTAACCTCCACTTACGATCACGTCGGTTGGGTTATCATAGCCGTAAATCGCCGGTCCGAGACGAGAACTCGATGAGCGGTTGACCATGGACAACGCTTCATAGGGCGTGCGGGTCAGCAGCATAGGCGCCTTCTTAGCGCCGTTGGGTACAACAATGACAGTGTGCAGCTTGACTCCATCCCTCATCGGAATCATCACGTCACGCGTGACGTAATCGAAACTTCCCGTGACTGGAACAAACTGGGTTGGGGTTTCGCTGGGATACTTCGGGTATTTCGGTGGAGCGGACGCTTGCCCGGAGCTTTGAGCGAACACCAATAAACCGAGCAATGGCGTTAGCAAAATCCCTAAAATAGACAAGTTTCTCCTGCGATTCATTTCCTCTCCCTTATGAACTACTCAATCGGCTCGACCACCGCGACCTCTTCTCTCAAGCCTCTCTCCGGGGTTTGCGCCAACACAATCGCCGCCAGCACTACCACGATCCCAGCAGTCTGCAAAGGGCGCACTCTCTCACCTAGCACAATTGCTGCCAACACGATGGAAAAGATCGGCTCCATGCAACTGGCCACGATCGCGCTGGTCGCGTCCAGATGCTGTAGTCCCGCGAAATAAAGAGAAAACGGCAGCAGTACCGAAGTGATCGCAAAAACTGTCAGGAAAATCCATTCTGCGATTCCGAAGTGGGCGTCTGCAATTTTCCATGGAGGATTGACGATGATCCAGAATGCTGCCGCGCTCGCCAGCGTATACAGGAGCACTTTCCAGCGGTCATAGCGTCCCAAAATGTCGTGCCCACCCACATTGTAGAAGGCGAATGAAAAGGAGGCGAGCACCGCCGCGAGCAAGCCAACGGTATTGACTT
This sequence comes from Terriglobales bacterium, assembly GCA_035691825.1. Classification (GTDB taxonomy): domain Bacteria; phylum Acidobacteriota; class Terriglobia; order Terriglobales; family Acidobacteriaceae; genus Gp1-AA122. Next base: position 74,952 of record DASSIO010000031.1, read on the forward strand.
GAAAATGGACGGCGCCGACCAGCCCAATCACCATGGCGCATCCGACCACCGCAAGCCCAACCGAAGCGATTCGCTGCAAGGTTGCTCTTTGTCTCCCTCGAGCCACCATATACAGCAGTACCCACGCCGGGGCCGTGTACTGGATGATGATCGCGACGGCCACATTCGTTTTCTGGATAGCCAGATAGTAGAGGTAGTTCGAAGCCGCCACACCTAAAATGCCGAGCACCACCGTCTGGAGAAAATCTTTCTTCGGCAGCGCCAGCGCCCTGCCACGCTGTACCAGCAGAATGGGAGCCAGTACCAGCAAGGAAATCGTGGTGCGGCCTTGTGCCAGTATCAGTGGATCAATGGTCCGGAGCGGATGGCCACCTGGCGCCAGTCGCCCCGTGAACATCGCTCGGCCCATAGTGGCGGAGATGCCCCAGAAGAAAGTCGCCGTAGCGATATATAAGTAACCGCGAATGGAGTGCGCGTTATTCGACAAAAATTCGATCCAGCCGCTCCGGATCGAAGCCCACAATTACCTCTTCATCCACGACCAGCGTGGGAGTGGAGCGGCTGCCATATTTATAAACCAAATCCCGGACCGCCATGGGATGGGCCCGGATATCGCGCTCTTCGAATGCAATGCCTCTTCCCGAGAGGTAGGCGGTCAGCCATTCGCAGGGTGGTCAGCCGGGTTGGGTGAATACGACTACGCTTTTGCTCATCGCGCTTTAAGACGCGCCTCAGTGGCCGGCGGCTGCACTACTCTCAAAATATTCGATGGAATACGTGATTTTCGCCGTTTGGCTCAACATGGCAGCTACCGAGCAATATTTTTCTTCCGAAAGCCGCACCGCATCTTCCATCGCCTTACGAGATACTTGCCCGCCTATACGGTAGGTCAAGTGAATCTGAGTATATACGGTCGGCGGATTGGGGGCGCGTTCCGCGCGGGCATGTACTTCCAAGCTAGTGAAAGGCTCACGCTTCTTGCGCAGAATGGTCACTACATCCGTGGCGGTGCATCCGCATAGCCCGATCAGCACCAGTTCCATTGGACTGTTAGCAGTTTTTTCCGTGGCGGCATCGAGCACTACCGCATGGCGGCTGCTGGACACTCCCACAAAGCGGTCATGATCCGTCCATCGCACCTGAGCTTCTGTCATAATTCGCGTCCGAAGTCATTCCAAACCAAGCTCTTTTGCCAGCGCCTTCCACTTTCGATCTACCAGATCTTTGGTATTGTTATCCATCAGAATTTCGGCAGGCCAGGGGCGAGTAAAGCCCTCACTGGGCCACTTACGGGTAGCGTCAATGCCCATCTTCGAACCGTAATTAGGCAGCCGTGACGCATGATCGAGGGAATCAATTGGGCCGAGCGTGAATTGAATATCGCGCTCCGGGTCGATATGGTTCAGCGCTTTGAGTGTCACCTCGGCGAGATTCTGCACATCGACATCCTCGTCGACCACGATAATGCATTTTGTAAACATCGTTCCCGCCAGCGACCAGATCCCGTTCATCACTTTGCGCGCCTGCCCCGGATATGACTTCTTAATGGAGACGATCATCAGGTTATGAAAGATCGCCTCCACCGGCAAATTCATATCAATCAATTCAGGGATCGTCAGCTTCATCAGCGGCAGGAAAATTCGTTCCACCGCTTTGCCCATCCATGCGTCTTCCATCGGAGGTTTGCCGACGATCGTGGTGGCGTAGATCGGGTCCTTGCGATGCGTGATGCACGTCACGTGGAAGACGGGATAGAGATCTTCAAGCGAGTAGAAGCCGGTGTGATCGCCAAACGGGCCCTCCGTACGAAGCTCATCGAGGTTAACGTAGCCCTCGAGGACGATCTCGGATGAGGCGGGGACCTCCAGGTCAACCGTTTCGCACTTGACCAACTCCACCGGGCTTTGGCGCAAAAACCCGGCAAGCAGATACTCCTCGACCTCGGGCGGCGCCGGCACGATGGCCGCAAAAGTCACCGTGGGATCGGTGCCAATCGCAACTGCAACCTCCATGCGCCCCGGCGCCGGGGGCCCACTCGGCAACTCCGAACCGCCGGAGGTGCGTGCCATAATGTCCACCGCGGCTGAAGACGCTGCCGGATCGTTCCCCGCCGCTGCCTTTCGAAGCTGCTCGCGGTAATGTTCTGCACCCACTTTCTGCCGTTGCCAGTGCATGCCCGCCGTGCACTCGTCGTACACCTGCATGCGGTACATGCCAACATTTCGCTTCCCGGTCTTCGGATCCCGGGTGACAACGCACGGCAGAGTGATGAAGCGACCCGCATCCTTGGGCCAACACTGCAAGACGGGAAAATCCAGCAGCGAGAAACTGTCCCGCTTGATCACGTCTTTACAGGGTCCCGAGGCAACGGTCTTGGGGAAGAACTTGCCCATTTCCGCCAACATGGGCAGCATCTTGACCTTGTCCAGAAAACCTTGCGGGGACTTCACATCCATGAAGCCCCGGATTCGCTCGGCTACTTCGTCCAGCGAATCCACACCTAGGACCAGGTTCATCCGCCGCGCTGAGCCGAACTGATTGATCAGAACCTGGGCACCCGCGTAGCCTTTAACGTTTTGAAACAAGAGTGCCGGCCCACCCGGCCTACCCTGAGAGCCGAGACCCGAGCCGCTCTTGCTGACCCGATCCGTAATTTCCGTGATCTCCAGGATGGGATCTACTTCCGTCTGTATTCTCTTCAACTCACCGGCACGCGTGAGTGCCGCGATCCAGTCCCGCAAGTCGTTGTAGGCCAACTGTCCTCCGCCGAACAATCCTCTCGTACGCCGTGCGGCTACGATCCCTTAGTCCGCTCGAACGCCGATTATACGGCCTGTCCCGACGATCAAAGACAAGTTGCTGCGCCGATCTGCACGTAGTCAAGAGCTGCTGAAGATGGTAGAATCCACGTATTCTTCCTGTTGGTTGTTCTTATTCTGGTTAGCCCAATGAATCAGAGACGCACGATCCTGCTGGTGGATGATGAGGGTAGTGTGCTTCAAACACTCAAGATGGTATTTGAAAATGAGGGTTATGAAGTAACTACCGCGACCAGTTGCGCCGAGGCTCTCGGAATGCTTGGAAACGGTGGCGTCTTCGATGCGGTTGTGACCGACCTGAATATGGAGCGCGAGGACATAGGCCTGGAGGTGGCTCGCGCAGCCCTGCGGAAGTCGCCCAAGCCAGCGGTCGTCATTTGCACGGGCTTTGCCAGCATTGACAACTCGCGTGCTTCTTTAGATCTGGGTGTCGACTACATGGCGCATAAGCCGGTCGAGCTAGAGGAATTGATCGGCGCATTGGACCGGCTGATTCAGCAGCAACAGGGCGGAAGGGGAGGAGCACGACCATGAAAAAGACAAGCGCCCCTTTACCCCGCCGTTTAGCCCTGGTGGTTCACCCTGATCTCGCCGTCTTGTCCTCCGTGCAATCGGCGCTCGGTAATCGGGGAATCAATGCGATCGTTGCCCGCGACCTTCCGACGGCGCTCCTTGCGATCAACCAGCACTACTTTGAGCTCGCTGTAGTTGCCACCCATTTGCAGGAAAATGGCGATGGATGGCCCCTGGCAGGCGTGATTCACCTGGTTTTCCCGAAGGCTTTCGTCTGCGTACTCAGCCCAAACGAACCGGATGTGCTCAGCTTGCAGTCGGCAATCAACTACGGCGTGCGGGAAATCTATTCGCAATCCAGTGCCGCCCCCGAGCTTGTGGATGCAATCATCACCCGTGCCGATTCGGCTATGGGTGGTACGAGTCGAACTTCGAGAGTGCAGTAATCTGCTGCCGGCTCGCGCCAGTCTCCCTGTCTGTCGGTTCCGAATGCCACGCGTACATGGCTCCGGTCCAATACAGAACCCCGTGACTGCTGCCCAAATCCTCACCTACGACCCGCCGCGGGCTTGGAAACGTTCCGAAATCACGAATCAGACTCGCGGATGGCTCCGCCACCTGCATCGAGTGTCCGGCCGCTTTTCGCAGTAAGTAGGCCTGGCGCGCTAATGAATTTCTCCAGCCCTCGGCGCCATATCCGTGAATCACGGCAATAAGCGGTTCGCCGGCCCGGACCTTTTCGGGTTTGGGGCGAGCTGGCATTACCACTACTCTGTTGCCCTTCGGGGGTAGGTAGGCATGCAACGGATTTTGGATAACCCAGTTTGCAAGATCGTTGTTGATCTCCGACAGTTTCTCCCGCGTTGGCCTGACCAAGACCATCAGATCGAGAGAAGCGTCGCCGTTGAAGTCTCCGATTACGAACTTGGGAGCCTGAGGAGACTCAAGAACAACCGTATCCCCGAAGACGCGCTGGACCGCATCCGTTACATCTTTGGCGCTGACCCTCGCAACGGCAGTCTCAGAATGCGGTTGCGGCTTCGTTGCAATCGCAGCCGCCGTTTGCGAAATGGGCTTCTCGGCTGCGGATGTGCAATTTCGCCGGCAAGCACTGAGTATGAGCAGAATGCCAAGCACAAAAAAGACATTTTCCATTTTTTTCACTACTGGCCCCCCGCTGAGTCCTGAACGCGGAGAGGGGTATAGACGCGCCGCCCCTCTCCGCTGCTGTTACAGCGAGTTCAGGAAGGTAATGAGATTGTTCTTCTGCGTAAAGCTGAGGTTTTGATAGTTATTGATAACCCGTGCGGCCTCGTGCCCGTGGCGGAGAATTGCGTCATTGCGGGTAAACGAGAGCAGGTCATGCATGAGCCGGCTCTTGGTGCGCATGCCCCAGAGCGGCGGCGTCCGGAGCTTGTTCGCCGTGTCTTGCGGACCGTTCTGCACAATGCCGTCTCCTGTGCCTACGTCGTGCAGGAGAAAGTCGCTGTATGGGTGGATGACTTTGTTACCCAATGCGGCTGAGACTGTGAGCGCTCCGCCGTTGATGACTGTGCCTGGAGGGGCCGTGGTAATCGATGGTACATGGCAGATGTTGCAGCCGATCGCATTGAAGATCTGCTGACCTTGTTGCGCAGCCGAAGTCGCAAGTAAGGCCGAATCTACCGGAGGCGCCATAGTTCCGCGCATGAATTGCGCAAAGTGATCGATATCCGCCATGCCGATGCTATCGGGGTGGTCTTCAGGATCGCTAGTTGTTTTGCAGACCGTCGTGGTGTCGGTCGGTTGCAACCGGCTTGTGATTCCCTGCTCATTAACATAGGCATCAGCCGAAAATGACAGCAGACTGGCCTGCTGATTTTTCCAGCCAAACCGTCCGCCACGCAAAGCTCCGTTGGCCTCCGAGACCGGAACTTGAATGAACTCACCGGCGATGAAACCACCGCTCTGGGAAGGCTGACTCTGCGCGATCTGAAAGAGAGTGTTGCTGTCGATCGCTTCGACGAAGCCGTCGCCTAGCGTGTTCAGCGAAGCGCGGAGGGCATGGATGGTTTCTGACCCCGGTACCCTCTCCTGCGCCTGGGGACAGATGGCGCGATCGTTGACCAGTGAGCGGTTCGGAATGTTGTTCGCTCCGTCATTGATCGTGATCGTAGGGTTGACGAAGTTCCCGGAAAAGTCCTGGTGTCCAACTCGCAGCTCTGAAACTATGCTGTGGCCGCCGGTGTTCGGGTTTTGGTGGCAGTCGACACAACCGCGCGCGTTGTACACCGGCCCGAGGCCGTTATCGACTCCATCTTCCTCTTCGAAAACCGATTGATCCATGGCAAAGGTGTCTCCGGGAGATTCAGTTAGGCCGTTGCTCACGCTCTGAGACCCCGGGTTCTGGTTCAAGGTGGGGGTGTTGAATCCCGTAGGCGCTTGCGTGGGGGATTGGCTGTATACGATGCTCATAGTTCCAACCATCATGATCAGAACCAGGGCACACAGAGACACACCAGCGGTACCGAAACGCCTCATATGCGATTCCTCTCTCGGAGTGCAGACACACTCCTGCGGTTAATTTCTTACGGGAGCCCGGCGCATGAACTCCGACGACGGGTGAGCGTGTGCCTCAGGCGAGCAATCAGGCGCAACGCTAGCACCTGTACAGCGCGATAGGAGGTGGCGAAATGTCGTGAGCCGCCGGGAAAAAAGCCCACCCGGCTACTCTGAGTTTGCGCAGAGTAGTACAGCACAAAAATGCTGTCAACAGGAAAGTCGAGCTTTGCTGTGAAAATGTCTCGCCGGAAGTTCAGAGGCGTTCAACAAATTCCGTGACAGCATCAATTACGGGTTGCGCTTGTTGGAGGTGCAACGCGTGTCCCAGTAATGGAAAGCGCATTAAGTTGGGATACTTCAAAAGTCTAAGCGCTCTTTGGACTTCCTCGTCCTTCATCAATCCGCCAAGTTCGGGGCTTGCTTGCAGAATCAAGGTCGGACATTTGATTTTTTGTAGTAGATCATCAGCGTCGAAATCTTCGAAGCATGTGCCGCTCACCGTCATCTGCAATGCGGTCGGATCCAACTGCTCTAAGCATGCTGCCCAGGCCAACAGGTAAGCATCATCGTTGCCCGGCAAATCTCCAATTCTTACGGGATGATCTAGAAATGGAACCGGGATGCGCAAGTCCGCCAATTGCCGGGCCATCTGCTCCGCCGTGCCGCCACCCGGGACAATTTCGAGTAAGCCGGTAAAAAGGCTCTGGTACATGCTCTTCGCCAGCGTATCGCGGGAGAGCACGTTGTCGCCCAGAATCGCTGCGCGGACGAGCTCAGGCTCCCTGGCAGCTACGTGCATCGCGGCCACGCCCCCCAGAGAGTGGCCGAACAAAACGGCGGGACCGCCTACAACAGCGCGCAGAAACTCGACTACATCCTCGGCGTAAGCCCCACTGCGATATCCGTTCGCCGCTCTGCCGGACTTACCGTGACCACGGAAATCGAGCGCAAAAACATGCCAGCGGTTCTGGAAGGCCTTGATCAGTGGCCAACAGTCACGCCAATCCCTGCCCACTCCGTGAAGGAAAACGAAGGGAGCGCCTGTGTTCGCGCCTTCGACATAATGGATTCTTACGGCGGGAGTATTAACGAAGCCATCGCGGACTCCCGGCGGGAGCTCTGGCGTGATTTCTGCGGGCTCTATCTTTGCCCCCACTTGAGTTTCGTTCGCAGAACATCGAAGAAGGACTTGCTGATGCGCAACAGCTTCACACTGTGTTCCGACTTCCGGCACACCACCCGGTCGCCATCCTCTAGCGGCATGCCAACCTGCCCATCGATGCTCAGGAACGCGGCTTCATTTTCCATCCTGATCGCCACCGCGATCTCCGAACTGTCGCGTACCACTAGTGGACGGTGCGTCAGCGAATGGGGCGAGACTGGGGTTACGGCAAACGCATCTACCGACGGCATCAGAATCGGGCCGCCCGCCGCCAGCGAATACGCTGTCGACCCGGTCGGCGTCGAGATAATCATGCCATCGGCTTTGTAGTTGGAAACGAAATTCTGATCGATGAACAGGTCCAGGCTGGCAAGACGCGCAATCGAAACTTTATTGACGATCACGTCATTCAGCGCATCGTAACGGCCGATGCACTTTCCTCCTCGCACTAGCTCACAATGCACCAGCGCCCGATGGTCCAGCTCGACATGGTTCTGATGAACTGCTTCCAACGCCGGGTAGAGATCGGAAAGCGGCACTTCGGTCAGGAACCCTAACGTACCTAGATTCACTCCCAGGATCGGGACCCCCGCCTTGGCGACGACGCGGGCCGCAGATAGCAGGGTCCCATCCCCGCCCAATACCAGAACGTAATCGAGCGGCCGCGAGGTGATATTCTGCCGCTCCACCACTTCCCTGCCGTTTACATACGCGGCCGTTTCACGATCGATGACGACTGTGTATTCGTGTTGATCGAACCAGGTCAGGATCTGCTGCAGGATAGGCCCTAATTCCGGCTTTCCTGGCTTGGAGACGATCGCAATGGCTTTAGGCGAAACCGGCGTGCTCGTTGACATGAAGTCGTTATTGTAAAGGAAGCAGGTTTCAGGACCGAATCGCGATGCCGGTCAAAATTTCGCGTACAAAAGAAACTCCCGGTTGCCCTCAGCGCCGAGAATGGGAGAGTCGATGACATCGGTATGCGCCGCGCCGAGCGCGGTCACCATAGCTCGGACCTTCTCCACGGCTGCCGCTTGCGCTGTTTCGTCGCGCACGATACCGCCCTTGCCCACATGTTCGCGGCCTACTTCAAATTGAGGTTTAACCAGGACGATTAACTGCTTCCCTGACCTCAGCTTCGGTGCTTCGGTAAACGCAGCTGCCATGACTGGCGGTAGAACCAGGTTCACAGAGATGAACGAAACGTCCATTACGATGACCTCAACCGCTTCGCTCAGATCTTCGCGCGTTATATAGCGCGCATTCTTTTTTTCCAGCAGCCGTACTCTTGAATCTTGCCGAATTTTCATCGCGATTTGCCCATAGCCGGTGTCAACCGCGATCACGCGCGCTGCGCCGTGCTGCAAAAGGCAATCTGTGAATCCCCCCGTCGATGCGCCCACGTCAAGGCAGCATAGGCCGGCCACATCGATGTTCCAGTGCTGCAGAGCCTTTTCCAGCTTCAGGCCGCCACGGCTTACGTAACGAAGATCATCGCCAAGCAGGCGCACCGCGGCGTTCGGGTCGACCGCCGCTCCCGCCTTTTCCAGCTTCTGGTCATTCACCAGAACCTTCCCTGCAAGAATGAGCGCCTGCGCCCGCTCTCGTGACGGCACCAGTCCTCGTTGCACCAGCAACTTGTCAAGACGTATTTTCACGTGTCTGGCACGACTTACCGCTATAGGGAGCTTCCGCTCATCGCACTTAACTCAGTGCAGGTTGTAGAACCTGCTTTGCTTACTTCACTTAGGCAGATACTTACCGGCTTTTTCACAGCAATTTCCACCACAGTGTTGAAAAGTTCCTGGACACCTGTATTCATCAGCTCTTGGTGACTCCGAAATGAAGAAAATCGAGCATTATCGCGACCCACACGCCTCAGCAAAAAAGCCGCTCGATCTGAGCGGCTTTCCTGAAGATCGCAGATCAGAACCCGTTAGCTTGCCACTTCCTCAAGGACTTTCTGATCGATGTCGAAGTTCGAGTGTACGTGCTGAACATCGTCGTGATCCTCCAGCGCCTCGATCAGCCGGATCATCGTATGCGCGTTACTACCTTCCAGCTTGATGTAGTTCTGGGGAATCATGGCAACACTCGCCGATGCGGGCGTGATCCCAGCCTTCTTGACGGCTTCCAGAACTGCTTCGTAGCTGGAAGGTTCCGTGACAATTTCCCAATTCTCGCCATCGTCCTTGAGGTCTTCCCCTCCCGCCTCCAGAACAATGTTCATCAGATCGTCTTCCTTGGCAGCCGATTTAACGACAACGATATCCCCCTTCTTGTGAAACATCCAGGAGACGGCACCGGCTTCCGCCATGTTCCCGCCGTTCTTTCCAAATACATGGCGTATCTCGCTGACCGTTCGGTTCCGGTTATCACTGGAAATTTCCACAAGGATGGCAACGCCCCCCGGGCCGTAGCCCTCGAGAGAAAACTCTTCGTAAGTGGCGCCGGGAAGTTCGCCCGTGCCGCGCTGGACAGCCCGCTTGATATTGTCAGCCGGCATGTTCTCCGCCTTCGCCGCCTGGATCGCGGTGCGTAGGCGGGGGTTTTTATCCGGGTCGCCGCCTGACTTCGCGGCCATGGTTATTTCCTTGATAAGGCGAGTGAATATCTTGCCGCGCTTGGCGTCCAGCGCGCCCTTTTTGTGCTTGATTGTGGCCCATTTGGAATGGCCAGACATAAGAAAACCTCTTTGTTAATGAACTAGGAATGCGCAGGATTCGCCTATGGAGGAGCTCAATGGATGCCTCGAAAAGAATACAGGCGAACCCGGATTATAGCATGCTTGCGAAAGACGTCCCGGATGCAAAGGGCGTTACGAGGGGCGAAACTTGTCTAGTTCGAGCTGTCCCCGGCGCGTCAATGAGGTGGAATGGTGGGAATAGAAGGGACATTAGCCGGCTGCTGCGGTGGTTGAGACTTTGAACCCGAACCCCGCGCCGCCATACCAGCGGCGATAGCTCCCCCCGCGACGGCCGCACCGATCAGCAGATTTCTCCTGAAATGAGAACGCGGCTTCTCGGCGCTGCTGATTTCCGTCGTCCCCTCAATTGTGGGGGCCAGCTCATTGGGCAGCGCAGTTTCTGCCATGCTTTCGTGTTCCACGTCTTCCGCCGTCAGTCCCAGCCGGCTGACTCCGTTGCGAGCTACAGTCACGTTTTGCCCGGCCGCTACATCGACCGGCGCCGTACCCGACGTTCCTCCGACCAATACGATGCCGGAATAAACGATGATCTGGGTTCGCGACGAATTGGTATCCACGAAAAAATCAGTTCCTACGACGCTGATTCGCGCCTGCGGCGTCTCCACCTGGTAGGGTGTTCCAGCTTTTCGGACTTTCACAACCCGGCTGCGCAATCGCCCCGCAGTCAGCTGAACCAGCGTTTCTCCAGTCGAGGCATCGTGCTTCACGACCCTTAGCCGTGTCTCGGATCCCATGCTCAGGATTGATCCATCGTGAAGCTGAACTCGAAGCCGCCCGATCCTATTTGTGCTCAAGTCCTCCTTGCTTCGAACTTCGTCCTTCAGGCCGGCCTGGATCGAGCCTTCGTAGGCACTGGCAGTCAGCCCGGTAACCTTTCCCACGGGCTCCTTGGTCTGTTTGTCAGAGTCCCCCGCAAACGTCCACAGCGGCGATATCGCAAGGACCATGACCAGCGCCATGGTTTTCTGCAGCACCCGCAAATTTTTCGCCACCATCATTCCTCCTCCGCTCATTGCACCGCGAGGCTGATCGTTGTCGAGCTTTCCAGAGATCCCGAAGTGGCATGAACAATGACGGGATACGTATTCGCGGGCGTAGTTGTGCCCGGAGTGGGAAGCGGCGAGCCAGAGTTGTTGTTGCCATTATTGCCGCTGCTGCCGCTCGACGCGCTGCAGCCCAATAGCAAAGCCGTCATCAGCAGGGCGGTGCAAAGCACAACAATCCAAGTACGGCGCGCGTTGCGCTTACGCCGCAGCTCCGGAATGAGTAGCAGCCCTGGCATAAACAGTGTCAAAGCCAGTGCCCGCTGAGGCCAGGCCCGCAAACCTGCTACCGTCTTCGCCGCGCTAGTGCCGATGGTGACGTGAACGGTCACTCCGGCCGCCGTGGCCGTGGCTGTCTGCGGCGTAAACGAGCAGCTGGCGCCCAGAGGCAGGTTGCCGCAGCTGAATGTGAAGGTCTGGTTCGCACCCGCGGCTAAGGGCGCGAAAGCTAAAGTAAAGCTGGAGCTCTGCCCTGGCGTAACTGACAATGATTGCGGCGATGCCATCAACGCCCCGGCGGGGGTTGTTGCCGGTGGTTCGAGCCTCATCGCCAGACCGAATGCAGTCTGCGAAGCAGTTCCGGTGTTGAACTTCCCCAGTTGATTTCCAGAAGCAATATCAAAGTGAACAATATCGGAGCTGCAGTAATCCAGCGCCCAGAAAGAAGTTCCGTCGCGGTCGGGAGCCACATCCACCCAGCAGCTTTCTCCTGAGGCCGTATATTTGCTAACCTGCCGCCCCCCCGAGTCGAAGCGGATGATATCCGCCTTGTCAGCTACCAGGACACTGTTGTCGGCCAGCACCTTCAACCCCAGCCCGGTTTGCAATCCCGTGGCAAACGTCGAAAGCTGCTGGCCCGTGCATCCATTGAAGCGGAAGACTGTCTTCCCCTGCGAGGTATAGAAAATCGTGCACTGGTCTGGCGCAAGGTCAATCCAGTCAACTCCCTCAACCTCGGTTTGCCCGGGATAGGCAGCGAGTAGATTTCCGTAGGCGTCGAATTTCAGAAGGGCGCGATCGCAGCCCGTCTCACCTACGTAAGCATTTCCTGCAGCGTCAAAAACGATGGATTCCGGCTTGCAGTTATAACCGCTGCCGAAATTGCCGACCAGGTTTCCGTTGCCGTCGAATTTCGTCACATTAGCCGAGGAAAAATCGGTGACATAAAGAGTGGCGACCTGGTCAAAGCCCATCCCGGTGGTGGACCCGCCCTGGCTCGTGTTGAGGGTCTTCAGCAGGTTGCCGCTGGAATCAAATTCTTTAACCTGGCCATTGCCGACGCCCGCAAACAGCACCACCGGATCGCCGATCGTCACCGTGCCTGAAGCTACGTTCGACACGTTACCCGCTGAATCGCTTGCCGTCACGCTTGCCGTAAACGTCCCATGTCTCGCGTAAACGTGGGTTGCACTAGGGCCAGCTGCGTAAAATCCATCGCCGAAACTAATCACCGTACTCGAGATGTCATTCTCGGGATCAGTGCAAGTCGCAGTAACCGTGACCGGCACAGGAACGTTGCCGCCATTGGCGGACAGCCCTACGGAGCAGTGTGGCGGCGCATTTGTTCCTTTCCCAACCACGACGGTCTGCGAAGCAGACCCAATTCCTCCCGCCGAGTCCGTCGCGGTGAGGACTACCTTGAAAGTGCCAACCACCGGGTAAATGTGCGTTCCGCTCGCGCTGCTTGAGCTCGTGCCATCCCCCCAATTCAGAGTTGTATTTTTAATATCATTTTCCGGGTCGCTGCAACTTCCGTTCGCCGACACCGGCAATGGGGCCGTACCGGAGGTCGGCGCAACCGTCAGAGCGCACGTAGGCGGAACATTCACCGTGACAGTTTGCGATGCGGAACCGGTCAAGAGTCCGGAATCCGTTGCTGTCACTGTCACCGTAAACTGCCCTGTGTTGGTATACATATGAGTGCCGCTTGCGGTCGGAGTTGTCGTCCCATCTCCCCAGTTCAGCACCGTAGTGGAGATGTCATTTTCCGGATCCGTGCAATTCCCGTTTGCTGTAACCGTCAGCGGCGGAGCGCCAGCTGGCGGGGATACTGAAAGCGTACAAGTAGGCGGCGCATTGGCTGTAACGTTGACCGCTTGCGCAGCGCTGCCCTGGTTTCCCGCTGAATCCAGTGCCGTCACCGTAGCCGTAAAACTTCCCGTACCGGAATAGGTGTGACCGAGGTTGAAACCGGCAAAAGATGATGGATCTACGGGACTGGGCGCAGATCCATCTCCCCAGTCGACCGACTCTGACACGATCGTCGCAGGTGCAGCAGGCGTGCAGCCGCCGATCGCGCTGACGCCTAAGGGAGCAGTTCCGGAAGGTGGATTCACTGCAATCGTGCATGCCGGTCCCTGCGTCTGCGCCATCCCGGGGACAGCGCTTGCAACAGTAACTGCACAGAACAACATCACTACGTGCGCACAATGGCTAGCGTAGGTCCGGTAATGCGCAAGCCGTTCTGTTGGCAAACTGGCGTCCATTGGGAGAAGCAGTGCAGCTGGCTTGATTCAGATGGATTTCCGGAGTTCCGGGTTTGCTGATGAGTCCGAAAAGTCCCGGTCACAAGGACGTTGGCCCTGGAGAGGGCTAGGAACTTCGCCGCGCCTTATAGGCGTAGACCACGGCCAGGAGCGGCGGCGCGACCAGAATTCCCCAGAAAGGCCACACAATTCCCAGCACAATCGGTACTACGATCGATGCCCAGATGGGCACCTTCGCCGTTCGCTTCATCAGGTAAGGCTGAAGCAGCAGGCCATCGACGACCACGATGACCGCGTAGCAGATGAGTACGTACAAGGGGTGCTCCCAGTCACCCCAGCGCAATGCCGCCGCCAGGACGGGGCCGATCGTGCCGAGAATCGGGCCAAAATGCGGTATGAACTGCAGCAGTGCTGCCAGCAGTCCCCAAAGCGGCGCCCAGGGGACGTGAAGAATGGAAAGCCCTATGATCCACATCACGCCAACAGCCAGCGAATCCTGTGCCTGGGCAATGGCCCAGTTCTTCAAGGCGGAGCCGGTGATTCGGGCGTGCTCACCGAGGTTCATAGCAAATCGGGCCGATATTCACATGTTAAACTCGAACTGACCATTCCACAGGGATCAGCGATGAAATTTGGCGTCATCATTTTTCCCGGATCCAATTGTGACCACGATGCTTATTGGACGATTCAGCAGGTGGCCAAACAGGCAGTCACATTTCTCTGGCATGAATCGCACGACTTGCAGAACTGTGACGCCATCATCGTGCCCGGCGGCTTTGCCTATGGCGACTACCTGCGTACGGGTGCCATTGCTAAGTTCTCTCCGGTAATGGAATCGGTTAAGAAATTTGCTGCGGGGGGAGGGCTTGTACTCGGGATCTGCAATGGATTCCAGATACTTTGTGAGTCAGGATTGCTGCCCGGCGCTCTAATGCGCAACGCCAGCCTGAAGTATGTTTGCAAACCGGTGCACGTCCGCGTGGAGAGCACGGATACCCCCTTTACGAACAGCTGCCAACAGGGAGAAGTGTTGTGCATCCCGATCGGTCACATGGATGGCAATTACTTCTGCGACGAGGCGACTCTGGCCGACCTTCGGCGCGACGAACGCATCGTCTTTCGCTATTCGACCCTAAGTGGCGAGATCAACGCGGAAGCAAATCCCAACGGATCACTGGATAACATCGCCGGCATCTGCAATGCTGGCCGCAATGTGCTCGGCATGATGCCGCATCCGGAACGCTCCAGCGAACAAGAATTGGGCTGCGTCGACGGTTTCAAGATCTTTCAGTCGTTAGTGGGAGCTATGGCCGCTAAATAGCTCGGCTTGGAATCACCGCGGGAGTCGTCCTTTATCCGTTTTGCAAACTTGTTTCCGGGCGGCGGTCCGAAGTGAAACCGGGCTTATGGCTTCCAGCACTCCTGTCACTACTGTACTTCGTATTCTAACCCTACACATAGGTCATGAATGGTGACATACTCGGAGTTACAGGCGGCTTTTCCGCGTTAATGATTCGATACGGCATTCTCGGTTTTGGTCTGCACGCGGTTAAGCGGTTGATGCCCGGCTTTCAGCAGGCGCACGACTGTAAGGTGATCGCGCTCTCGCGCCGCACCTTGGAGAAAGCCCGTCAGTCCGCCGCCGAGTACAAGATCCCGTACGCCTTCGATTCCGCCGCTGAGCTTTGTCGCTGTCCTGAGGTTGATGCCATTTTCGTAACCACCCCCAACGCTTGTCATCTCAATCATGTTCTTCTGGCCCTGGAGAGCGGTAAGCCGGTTCTGTGCGAGAAACCCATGGGCCTGAACGCGCAAGAGTGCCGCCAAATGGTGGAGGCGGCGCACCGAGCGCAAGTCTTGCTGGGGGTCGCTCAGGTTTTCCGCTTCGAAGACAGCACCAATCGCCTACGGCAGCGAATTGCCAAAGGCGAGATCGGCAAGCCTATTCTGGCTCGCGCCGAATTCTCATTCCCGGGTCTCGCGGCGGCGCGCATCTGGATTCATGACGCACAGCTCGCGGGAGGCGGCCCCATAGCTGACGTTGGCGTGCACTGCGTCGATGCACTTCGTTACATTCTCGATGATGAAGTTGTTAAGGTTAGCGCACACGGTGCTTTTGACCGCGAATCTCGGGACGTGGAATCCGCCGCCGCCATGATTCTGGAGTTTCGTCGCGGGACACTGGCCACGATCATGGTTTCGTTCCGCGCTGAGTACCGCACTCCTTTGGAATTCGTCGGTGAAACGGGAGTCCTGCGCGCGGACGACGGCCTCAACGTCGACCGGCCCATTAATCTTCAGTTGCGCCGAGGCGGCAGCGTTGCACAAACGGAACTGCTTTCCAATCAGTTCGCGTACGCGCGCCAGGTCGACATGTTTGCTAACGCAGTGAAGGGCCATGGCGAGTTCCCTGTTCCTGGCGAAGAAGGCTGGCAAAACCAGGAAGTTCTTGACGCGGCCTACCGCAGCATTCAGAGCGGGAAGGCGGAAACGGTCGAACTCGTCCCGCGCACTTTGACGCGAGTCTAATCACACGTGATCTTAGGGCTGCGGAATCGTTACCTGTGATGTCTGCGGGATCACAGCTTGTAGCGGTATTGCAGGCGCTTCGGGTGGAACTCCTTTCGCCTGTACGATCGCCCAATGCCATTCCAAGTCTGGACTGAAAGGGAAATTGAGCGGCGCCTGAAACACTGTCGTGCTGGACGGCCCGGCCTCGGCTTTCATGTGAAAAAGCAGGGTGGTATCTGACAGCTTGTCTGCGCTTAGCGCCGTCGTTGCTGCCGCCGGAATCAGCTTGCCTGAGGCGAACGGAGAATCCTGGGGCGGGACCTGCCGGCGCAAGATGGTGAGTCCAACCGTAATCTCTCTGACGCTCCAATCGCTTCCGTTATGGACAGAAACCTGGAGCGACTCCCCCATGATCGTCGCCGGCCCATCCAATTTAGCCAGCTCGCTTGCGGGCAAGTTCTCGGACTGGGCTTCCGCCAGCGCCTCCGATTTCTGGCCCGTATAGGTGAGCGCACACGTGATGTCCGGCGACGCCTCATTGACGAACTTCAGCGCTGTTTCACTTACCTCAAGCCGCGGCATCAAGGGCGCCCATTTCTTGTCCTGACCCTGCTCCATGACCGCAGCCAGGTTGTCATTGTCAATTACGGCGCGCGGAGGTGCCTGCGTCTTGCGAAAAGACCGTGCAACGTCGCCTAGAGACACTTCTTCCGATTGCCCGTATGCCCCGGCGCTGGCCAGCACGAAGGCAATAAATAGAAATGAGAGGTGAATCGGAATTCGCTTCATGAGCGACACGACTGCCCTGTAGTTGCCCAGAAAATTATAGGTCTCTGCAGCCGAGGGGCAGGTGAACTGTGGTGCTAGAACTTCCAGATGTTGAGGAGAACCAGGAGAAACAACAGCGGGCGTGGAACCGAAGTGGCACGCAACGGGGCCACGCCCGAATCCATTCTAAAGAAGACCAGAGGAGCGGAAACGCGTGACCGGATCAACCACCGCAATTGGACGCCGTTGAAAAATCCAGCGGGCAATCGCGAAGCCCACAGCTGCGTAACAGAGGTGAACTAATTTCACCGCGATACCTCCCTTTGGCGAGACTTGCGCACCTTGGGGGAGGCATCACCGCAACTAGGCCAAACTTAACACAGCCAGCCGAGTGATCAATGCTACCGAAGTGCTATCGGGCTGGTACAAAGGTAAGAGTTACTGGAGCGCATCGAGCGCTGCAGCTGTAAGTTCATGCAACCCGTTCCGTTGGGCCTGATCCCGGCATCTCGTCAGCCACCGAGTGGAGCGCTTTTTCAGCCTTTTCGTCCCAACTCGGCTTGAATTCGCGGACCCCCTCCAGTTCCCCTTTGCCTTTCACACGCAGGCCGTGCTCGTAAACCATCTGCCCGCCATACCATTGCGAGACTACCAAACCGGCAGTCCCGGCAACTCCAATCACGACGGCTAACGGCTTGGATTTCGGCAGACCCCGACGTCTCATGGACAGACCAAATGCAGTCAGAGCGACCAGCGCGAGGTTCATCAACCCATGAACGTTGGCCAGCTTCTTCTCTGTCGTGTTCTTCTCAACCGCCAGATAATCCAGGGCCCCGGCAGCCCCGGCGGCCAGAGCCGTCGTTACTCCGCCGACCATGGCATAGTGTGCCGCCTTTCCGAACGCTTCGTTGTCGGTGATGGCATACAGCGTGTCCATCACCGCGCTGAAGGGGAGCATCCCGATCGGCAATCCAACCAGCTGTGGATGCAATGCGTGTCCGCCAACTGTGACCCTGGGCATAAAGGACTCCTTGAGTAGGGTTCTCTGAGTAGGGTTCTCTCTCTCTTTTACGCGTTCTCCGCGCCCCAGTGTATCCGTGGTGAGAACACGTGCTTACGCTGCCACGTCGCGAATCCGCTCCATCGGGCGCCGGCCCGCTTCCCAGTCGGTCATCGCGATCACGATTCCCTCGTTCATCGCTTGACCGGGAAAGAACCATGACTTCGCTTCTTCGGAGAAGCCAAAAATATGCGGCGCAGCTGCGGCGAACCCCGCCTGCACCATGTCGAGAATTCCGTGGTTTTCGAAACTGATGGGCTTACTGCCATCCCCGTTGTAGTCCGTGAAAAGAGTGGCGCCAAGCACCAACGCTCCATTTGCCAACGCCGCGATTCCGGCGCGACGCGTGCGAGAGCGGGATCGTCCCACAAATAGCCCGCCAAAGGTCATGAAAGCCCCTATCGTGAGGTAATCCAGAATTCGGTGGGTACGAGGGCTGATCACTTTAGGAATGCCGGGAATGCCTTCTTCTAGCAAACGCATGTTGTCTCCTTAAGATTCTTCATTTAGAGGCGCAGTGCGATTCACAAGTTGTTCGAGATTCGAGTGTCGCACCACGCCGCAATCGAGCGGCTATAATTGCCATGTGAGTACCTCCGCAGCAATTCGCAAGGTGGCTACCGCCGATTTCCCCACCCGCTGGGGCAAGTTCCAGATCCTTGGCTTTGAAGCCGATTCCGAAAATAGCAGCCGCAGCTCTGAAACCGCTGTTGCTCTCGTTATGGGGGACGTAAGCTCGCGTCCGCCACTGGTGCGCATCCATTCCCAGTGCCTGACCGGCGATGTTTTTGGCTCGCTCCGCTGCGATTGCCGCCAGCAACTCGAAATGAGTCTTTCCATGATCGCCGGCGAAGGCGCGGGCATTCTGATCTACGAGCAGCAGGAAGGCCGCGGCATAGGGCTGATGGCCAAGCTGCAGGCCTATGCTCTGCAGGATGCGGGCCTCGATACCGTACAAGCCAACGAGCAACTCGGCTTCAAAGCGGACCACCGGCAATTCGCTCTCCCGGCCGAAATTCTAAAAGCGCTCAACATCTCCAGCGTGCGTTTGTTATCCAACAATCCCGATAAAGTTGCTGCCTTGGAAAACGCTGGGATCAAGGTTGTGGAGAGGGTTCCCTGTGAGGTTTCCCCCAATCCCTACGCCGAGGAGTACCTCAAGACAAAGAAAGAGAAACTCGGCCACCTGTTCACTACCCGCTAGTCTTTCGCTCCGTTTTGTGACCTCGATCACTGCTGCTTTTAGCCAAACCTTATTGAATGTTCTGTAGCCTTCTCTCAGGAGGTGTGTTCCCATGCCCACCAGCATTGCTGATATCCGCAGTTTTCTTTCCTTGAAGCGCATCGCGTTCGTTGGCTTGTCACGGGACCCGAAGGACTTCAGTCGCCTGCTCTTTCGCGAGATGTGCAAGAGGGGTTTTGACATGGTTCCGGTCAATCCCGCGGTCGGTGAAGTGGAAATGAAACGTTGCCTTCCGCGCGTTCAGGACATCACGCCCGCTGCCGACGGCGCCTTGCTAATGACCAAGTCATCCGATACTGACCGCGTCGTACGCGACTGCGCCGCCGCCGGCATTCGCAATGTGTGGATGTACCGCGCAGGCGGACAAGGTTCCGTCAGCCAGGATGCAGTGCGCTTCTGCCATGAACAAGGCATAAATGTGGTGGAAGGCCATTGCCCGTTCATGTTCTTTGAGCGCACGCCATTTTTCCATCGCGTACACGGCTTCTTTATGAAGGTCGCGGGTAAGTACCCCAGTCAGCTGCGGCGCGCCGCCTGAGCTGTGTCGGGGTCCCGCCCCTGCAAGGAAGCCCGCAAAAGCTTCTTGTTCTTCGCCGGCAAATTCCTGAGCGCCGATCTTGCCAAAGCCAGATAGACCTGCCTGGCATCCGGAATGCGCGACAGAATTCTCATGTGTTTCTTCAAGGTTGCGGCATCGCCCCGCACGATCGGCCCGCTGAATGCCCCTGCCGGTCCTCTCTGAGCGTAATTGGCAATCGTTTGCCGGATGATCGGAAGCATCATCTCACGGGCGGTAATGCGATCAATTCCCGCTCTTCGTGCCACTTTTTCCGCAGTGGCCAGAAGTGCTGCCAGCAACGGCGACGCAAATGCGCCCCATGCGTGGTAGGCAGCTTTGTGCCGCTTCGAAATATCAAACGGTTTGCCCCCTAATGAGGTAACGAGCTTGCGCGCCGTGCGTATGGCGGCAGTGTCACCTTCCAAAGCAAATGGAACTCCCTTCAGTGACGGTCGGACGTTAACAACAAAAGTCATCAGGGGATGCACCGATCCCACAGCCGCACCCTTGTCCCGCAAGCATTGCAACTCGTCGCTGCTCAACGCGCCACTTGAGTGAAAAACAATCTTCCCTGCCCAGCCGCCGGCACCCGCAATGGACCGCGCGCAAGCACGAATCTGGCCGTCCGGAACACAGAGCCAACAGACGTGGGCGGAAAAATTACTGTTCGCTAAAGTTGTGGGGTGGGCGCCGACTTGTCGGGCCAACTGCTGCGCTCGTTTGCGGGAAGATCCCGTCTCGCGCGAGATGATCTCCTCAATCTTGTACCCGGCCTCCTTCAGGGACACGGCCATGGCCGCCCCCAAGCTTCCGGGTCCGATGATCGCAATCGACGGCTTTGGCGCCACGTGCCGCAGGATAGCAGGAACTCTGCCTGTCCGAAAACGCGATCCGCCGTGGTTTTGTATATTGATTGCCATGCCGAAAGCCAAAAACAAAACCAAGGCTCGCGTGCTCTCGTCGCGTACGGTTTTTCGCGGCAAGGTGTTCCGCGTCACCTCTGACGAAGTAATCGAGCCCTCGGGCATTCGCGCCCGGCGCGACATCGTCCGCCATCCCGGCTCCGTAGTAGTCCTCGCGGTGGATGAGAGCCGGAAAGAACCTCGCGTTCTGCTGGAATATCAATATCGTTATGCCGCCGATGATTTCCTTTGGGAACTTCCAGCCGGGCGCATCGACGAAGGCGAGAATGAGTTGGACGCCGCCAAGCGCGAGCTCATCGAGGAGACCGGGTACACCGCCGCTCGCTGGCAGCTTGCGTTCAAGTACTTCGCCAGCCCCGGGTTCATGGATGAGACCATGGCCATCTATCTCGCCCGTGACCTTCGCCGCGGCGCAGCCCAGCCCGAAGAGGACGAATCCATCCGCAAACGCTTGTTCCCTTTGTCCGCCGTCGAACGGATGATCATGTCGGGCAGACTCCGTGACGGAAAAAGCATCTCAGGGGTGCTCTGGTTTGCTAGGCGGTACCGCAAACCCGCATGAATACTGGCCAGAACAGCCCTTCTCTCTTGACACCGGTTTCTTCCCGCAGCAGAATGAAAAGGACAGCACAGACACGGATCGTGACGCGATACGTGCCTGTACGGAAGGGCACGTTGAACGTATGAAAGGCACAGTAAAGTGGTTCAATAACGCGAAAGGCTACGGCTTCATCGGACGCGAAGATGGGCCGGATGTTTTTGTTCACTACAGCGCCATCAGTTCTGATGGATACAAAAGTTTGCAGGAAGGCGATCAGGTTGAATTTGAGATAGCTCAAGGCCAGAAGGGCCCGCAAGCCTCCAACGTCACCAAGGTAGCCTGAAGCTCGTAGTTCCGGACCCGGTACCCCGCCGGGTCCTTTTCCTTTCTCAGCGTTCTTTCCCTTGTTATACCCCTGACCAGGAATGCCAAGAGATACAATTCTTCTTCGCAACATGGACAACAAATCCATCGCAGGGCTGTTCTACGAAACTGCCGACCTTCTGGAAATCGACAACCAGGACCCGTTCCGGATTCGCTCCTACCGCCGCGCCGCCGAAGCCATTGAAGCCCTCCACCAACAAGTTTCTGCCCTCATCACCGACCCCAAAAAACTCTTGGAAGTTCCCGGTATCGGCAAAGGCATGCTGGCCAACTTACAGGAACTGTTGAAGGAAGGCCGCCTAGGCTTACATACTGAACTGATCGGCAAGTACCGGCCCTCCATGCTTGAGCTTCTGAAAATTCAAGGACTCGGTCCCAAGACCATCGCGCTCATCTGGAGCGCCTATCAAGTTGCAGATTTGGATGGCGTAGAAAACTTGGCTAAAGAGGGGAAAATTCGCATTCTTCCCCGCATGGGCGAGAAGCACGAGCAGAAGATTCTGAAAGCCATTCAGGATTACCGGCGGATCGCAGGACGGTTTCTTCTCGATGCCGCCGAGATTCAGGCTAACAAGCTCACCGAGCATTTAAAAAAATTTGACGGCATCGACAAGATTACGCCTGCCGGCTCGCTCCGCCGCGGGCGCGAAACAGTTGGCGACCTGGATGTGCTGGTCACCGGGAAATGCTGTGTTGATGATGTCCAGCGGGCGCAATTATTGGAGCACATCATCAAGCTGCCCGGCCTGATGGAAGTCATCGCGCGTGGTGACAATAAAGTCAGCTTCCGCCTGCGCTCGGGCATGCAGGTGGATGTGCGCACGCTGCCTCCTGCTTCCTTCGGCGCAGCCATGCAATACTTCACCGGAGCGAAATCCCACAATGTGGCTCTTCGCCAGCGCGCTTTGAAGATGGGCTTCACCCTCAGCGAATACAGCCTGGCGCGTCTCGAAGATAACCAGCCCGTCGCCGGAAGCACGGAAGAAGAAATTTATGCCAAGCTCAAGCTGGATTACATTCCTCCGGAGCTTCGCGAAAATCAGGGTGAGCTTGAAGCTGCCGAAAAACACAGCCTGCCTGCGCTGATTACTGAAGCCGATCTGCAGGGGGACGTGCACATGCACACCGTCGAGACCGACGGCCGCTGCACGATTGAAGAAATGGCCGAAGCTGCCCGTGAGCGTGGTTACAAATACATGGCGATCACGGACCACTCGAAGAACCTGGCCTTCGCCAACGGCCTCGACGACCAGCGCGCTCTCGAACATATTCGACGCATTCGAAAAGCGGATGACGCCGTCGATGGCATCAAGATTTTCGCCGGAGTTGAAGTCGACATTCTGACCGACGGCGAGCTCGACCTCTCCGACTCTGTGTTGGCGGAGATGGATATCGTCATCGCCAGCGTACACTCGCAATTCAATCAGGAGCCGGCGAAGATGACGGAGCGCCTGATCAGAGCGATTGAAAATCCGAATACGTCGCTAATCGGGCATCCTACTGGGCGGCTCTTACTCCGTCGCGATGCTTATCATTTTGACATGGACGCGGTGCTCAAAGCGGCCGCGCAGCACAAGGTCGCTATGGAACTGAACGCTTATCCTGACCGCCTCGATCTGAATGATCGCCATTTACGAATGGCTAAAGAACGTGGCGTCAAGATCGTCATCAATACCGACTCGCACCATACTTCCCACATGGAGAAAATCCGTTTTGGCGTTCTGCAGGCCCGCCGAGCCTGGCTCACTCCTGCTGATGTTCTGAACACATTGCCCGCCACAAAGTTCGCCGCCGCCATGAAACACAACTGGTAGACAAACTACCTAGAACCAACATTCATCAGTTACTTCGCCTCATTACACAGTTTCTTACAAAGTATGCAGCTGAACCTGCATCTCAGGAGTTGTCCATGAAAGTCCATGCCGTGATCCTGCTGCTGATCACCCTGGCTGCTACAGCTCTGGCGCAGTCCGTCTACAACGAAACCGGCGCCAAGGTTGCAGCCGCGGTCAAGTTCTCAAGCTTGGGAGCCGGTGTTGAAGTGGCCACGCCCGTCACCCACCGTTCCAACATTCGCTTCGGATTCAACGCCTTCAGCTACAGCCGCGGATTCGATAAAGACAATATTCACTACTCCGGCGATATCGGATTCCGCAGCATCGAAGCCCACTACGACTTCTTTCCTTTCGGAGGTGGTTTCCACGTCAGCCCGGGCGTGCTGATTTATTTGCGATCGCCGGTCGAGGCTACGGCAGGGGTGCCGGGAGGCCAAACCTTTAC
>DASSIO010000032.1:0-32177 GCA_035691825.1 Terriglobales bacterium
AAGGTGATCTTGTGATGATTCTTCCGAACCCGTGTCGGGAGAAATTGTCGTCCACCAAGGCCCACAGTACAAGTTGGTTACGGCGACACCAAAACCGTGGACGTACGAGTCCGGTTCACCCCCGGTGTGGCAAACGGGACACCCAGGTTAGTTTTTCTTGACTACAGCATCATGCGCTTCAGGTCTTCCTCGGCCTGCGCAATGTGCTCGGGCCGTCCCAAATCGCGCCAGTAGTATTGGTCGGCGCGAAAGGCGAGAATTCTTTCTCCTCTAGCGGCTAAGCGAAGGTACACAGGCACTATTGAGAAAACACCCTCTTCGCTTATCAGCGGAAAGATGCGGGGGGAGATGATGTGAATGCCGCAAAAAGCCAGGGCCTGCGTGTTCCCTGCTGGCTTGACTAACTCTTGTTTGCCTTCCCGGCCGGCGCGCCGCCCACAAAGCTGAAGCCAATCGTCGAACAGCAGATAGCGCGAAGTCTCGCGGTTTTGCACGGCTAAGGTGGCGAGAGCCTGATGCTGCTTGTGGAAGTCCAGCATGCGCCCCAAATCGATCGTGCTTAAAACGTCGACGTTGTGGATGATGAAAGGCTCTTCGGAACTGTTCGAGTTCTGGGAGAAGAACCAGGCAGCCTGCTTCAATCCACCGCCAGTATCAAGCAGTACTCCCTCTCGCGAAACCTCAACCCGCATGCCGAAATTCTGTTTGGCCTTGAGATATTCCAACATCATGTCGGCGAAATGATGGACATTGATGATGACATCGCGGATGCCAAATTCCCGCAGGCGAACGAGCGTGATTTCCAGCAGGGTGCGCCCGCCCAACTCGACCAGAGCTTTCGGACGATTGATGGTAAGCGGCCGCAATCGCGTCCCCAGACCAGCAGCCAGGATCATGGCTTTCACTTGCCGCGGTTCTCCAGTTCAAGGTGGCGCACCATAACTTCAACACCATTGTTGGCGCGCAAGTGCTTCGCAAGTTGCTCGGCCATGTAAACCGACCGATGCTGGCCGCCGGTGCAACCGAAGGAGATCATCAGGTTCCCGAAACCGCGGCGCTTGTACTCGCTCACAGTCGCGTCCACTAAATGCGCAGCATGGGCAAAGAATTGGTGCGCACTTTGCTGGTGCTCCAGGTATTCAATTACGGGAGCATCCTTCCCGGTCAAGTCTTTGAACCGTTCCTCCCGGCCGGGATTGGGAATGCTGCGCACGTCAAAAACGAAACCTCCGCCATTGCCAGTTTCGTCCTTCGGCACGCCTCCTCTGTGATAGGAGAAGCTGAAGATTCGCACCCGGAGGAGAGCTTTCCCGGAAGCGAATCTGGGCGATGCCTCGATCGACGTGGCCGGTCCGAGTTTCTGCAATTTTTCGGATGCCAGCATGCCTTTGAAGGCGTCGGTCAGCGCGGGCAATGATATCGGCAACGTGACATGATGCAGCAGCCAGCGGATATTCTTCAAAGCATAAGGAACGCTTTGCAGAAAGTGAGGCTTCCTTTCGTAGAAGCCGCGAAAGCCATACGCGCCCAGCGCCTGCATGATGCGCACATAAACGAACGCATGAAAGTAGCGCAGGAAAGCTTCGCGATCGAGCGTAACAAACCCGCCTAGCGCATCCAGGTAGTCATCGAGCAGCCGCTGGCGTAACTCTGGTGGCAGATCGGCCTTCGCGTCGTACAGAAGCGAAGCAATGTCATACTGCAACGCGCCCTTGCGGCCCCCCTGATAATCCACGAAAAAGGGCTCGCTCTCGCGGAGCATGACATTTCGCGACTGGAAATCGCGATAGAGAAAATAGTCCTGTCCAGCGCTCAGCAAAAACTTCGTCAAGCGCCCAAAATCGTTCTCCAGGGCCTGTTCATTGAAAGGAATACCCGCGAGACGCAGGAAGTAGTACTTGAAATAATTCAAATCCCAGGAAATCGATTGCTTGTCAAAACTCGGCCGAGGGTAGCAGAGCTTGTAATTCAGATCCCGCCCGGCTTCCACCTGAAAGCGGGGAAGAATTCCGACGACTTTTCGGTAGACCGCCACGACCTCTGGCGAGATTTCCTCTCCCGAGCGGTTTTGTGAAAGAAAATCGAAAAGGGTTGTGTCCCCCAGGTCCTCTTCTAAATAAGCGCCCTGGCTCAGGTCGTCCGCGTATATTTCCGGCACGGGCAGTCCGTGCCGGCGGAAATGACGCGAGAACTCCAGAAAGGCAATGTTCTCCTCGCGTACACCGTACAGAATTCCGATAGCGCTGGCATTCTCATCACGCAAGCGGAAAATCGCGCGTCCTGACCCGCCCAGCTCTCCTTGTAACGGTTGCACTGTGAGCGGGGGCACGTGAAAGTGCTTTTCGAAAAGCTGTTTCAGGATCTCCATGGAAGCAGGCTGCTGGTCACGCGCTGGCATCAAGATAGCATTGTTGAAAACACGAGGCAGCAATTGATTGAGAAGGCTGCCCTCATTGGCAGTGACTTTAGCGAACGCGGCCCGATCCCCTCGTCTGGAGGGAGCCTAAGACGTTCCCGGGCTTACGTGTGCAGCGGAGCCTTCTTCTCGATCTTTGCCCAGGTATCTTTCAACGCCAGCGTGCGGTTAAACACTAATAAGTTGTTCGCGCCCGAGTCCCGGTCGACACAGAAGTATCCCAGGCGTTCGAACTGATAGCGGCTTCCCACAGCGGCCGAGGCGAGTGACGGTTCCAGCTTGCATCCCGTCAGCACCTCCAGGGAATTCGGATTGAGGTTGGAAGTGAAATCTTTGTCTTCCTCGACATCGTCCGGGTTTTCGTTCGTGAAGAGAGTTTCGTAGACACGCACCTCGGCGTTGATGGCGTGAGCGGCCGAGACCCAGTGAATCGTCGACTTCACTTTTCTTCCATCGGGAGCATTGCCGCCGCGGGTTGCGGGATCGTAACTGCAATGGACCTCCACCACATTGCCCTGATCGTCCTTTACAACCCCGGTGCAGGTTACAAAGTAGCCGTAGCGCAGGCGGACCTCCCGGCCGGGGGAGAGCCGGTAATACTGCTTCGGCGGATGCTCGCGAAAGTCATCCTGCTCGATGTACAGCACGCGGGAAAACGGCACCTTGCGAGTTCCAGCATCCGGGTCCTCGGGATTGTTCACCGCGTCCATTTCTTCGACCCGGTCTTCGGGGTAGTTGTCGATCACCAGCTTGAGAGGCCGAAGAACCGCCATGACCCGCGGTGCGCGTTTGTTCAGGTCCTCGCGAACGAAGTGTTCGAGCATCGCCAGTTCGATTACGCCGTTGGTTTTGGAAACTCCGATGGACGCGCAGAAATTCCGAATCGCCTCCGGCGTGTAGCCACGGCGCCGAATGCCCGACAGCGTAGGCATGCGAGGGTCATCCCAGCTGCGAACATGCCCATCGCGTACTAACCGCAGCAGCTTGCGCTTGCTCAGGATCGTATGCGTCAGGTTGAGCCGGTCAAATTCAATCTGCTGCGAAGGAAAGATTCCCAGCTGCTCAATAAACCAGTTGTAAAGCGGACGATGATCTTCGAACTCCAGCGTGCACATTGAGTGCGTGACTTTTTCCAGCGAATCCGATTGCCCGTGGGCATAGTCGTACATGGGATAGATACACCACTTGTTGCCCGTCCGGTGATGCTCGGCATGAAGGATTCGGTACATCACAGGGTCGCGCAGGTTAAGGTTGGGCGAACTCATGTCGATTTTCGCCCGCAGGGTGCGCGAACCATCCGGGAACTCGCCCGCCCGCATCCGCTCAAACAGATTCAAGTTCTCTTCGGCCGAGCGATCCCGGTAGGGGCTGTTCTTTCCCGGTTTCGTCAACGTGCCGCGATACTCGCGAATCTCGTCGGCCGAGAGATCGTCTACGTAAGCCTTGCCCGCCTTGATCAGTTGAATGGCCCAGGCATAAAGCTGGTCGAAATAGTCGGAAGCATAAAACAGCCCGTCCCAGTGGAAACCCAGCCAGCGCACGTCCGCCATGATGGACTCGACATACTCGGTTTCTTCCTTCTCCGGGTTGGTATCGTCAAAGCGCAGATTGGTATGGCCGCCAAATTCATCGGCCAGACCGAAGTCGAGACAGATGGCCTTGGCGTGTCCGATATGCAGATAACCATTGGGCTCGGGGGGGAAACGCGTCTGCACCCGCCCGCCGTATTTGTTCGTCTCCAGATCGCGAACGATGATGTCGCGAATGAAATTGGAGGGTTTGGGCGCGGGCTGGGGTTTCGCCTCCGCTTCTGCTTTAGGATTCGCTGAACTCATGCTCAGAGTATTCTAGCTGACACCCGCAGACTGCTATGGAATGCCATTACGTATTCAGTTGGCGAAGCGCCTGCTCAACTCTTTCCAACGTCTTCTCGCGCCCCAGCACTTCCAGAGTCTCGAACAAAGGCGGCGCGTTTTTGCGGCCGCAGACGGCGACGCGGATGGGCTGAAACATCTGTCCGGCTTTCACGCCTAACTCCTGGGCTGCCGCGCGCAGAGCCTGATCCAATGCGTCGTGCTTGAACTCGGTTCCAACCAGCACCTCGGAGGCTCGCTTCAGCACCTTTGCCGCCATTGCCGCATCCCCTTTTTGCGGGATCAACTCGGCGGGATCATACGGCGGCAGTTCTTTCACCAAGAAAAAGTCGGCGACAGTGAGGACATCCCGCAGCAACTTGATGCGCTCGCGAATCAGGGGCGTGATCTGCCGCATCCGGTTGCCGTCAATCTGAAATCCGGCGTTTTGAACAATCGGTAACAAGTGCTCGCTGAGATCCTCGACCGGCAGCGCTCGGATGTGCTCTGCGTTCAGCCACACGGCTTTGGGATCGAAGGTTTCCTCCGGCGTTGTGGCGGGCTCTCTGAAGTTCACCACCGCATTAGCGCGGTTAATCCCGTCCAGCGAAAAGGATTCGGTTAGCTCGGCCAGACTCATTTTTTGGCGGTCGTCCTTCGGCGACCAGCCCAGAAGACACAGGAAGTTAAGGAAGGCCTCAGGCAGAAACCCCGCATCGCGGTAGGTCGTGACGCTTACCACCGGACCGTGACGGCGCTTCGACAATTTGGTGCCGTCCGGCGCAACCAGCAGTGGTAAATGACCGAATTGGGGCGGCTTGTAACCGGCGGCTTCAAAAATCAAAACATGCTTGAACGTATTCGAGAGATGATCCTGCCCGCGAATGATGTGGTCGATGCCAAGGTCGGCGTCGTCGGCGCATGACGCCAGGTGATACGTTGGCATGCCGTCACTCCGCAACAAGGCAAAGTCTTCGATATCAGCAGTCGATTTCTGCTGTTCGCCGTAGACTGCGTCCACAAAACGAATCTGCTGCTCGCCTTCGCGTGGGACCTTGAAGCGCAGTGCGAACGGCTCGCCGGCAGCGGCCCGGCAGTCGCTCTCGGCCCTGGAAAGCTGGCGCATGTCTGGGTTGTAGAGCCAGGTCCCATGCGCTCCAGATTTCTCGCTGTCTCCCTCTCGAGCAGGAGTGAAGTCCCGATACGCCAAGCCGCGCTGAAAAATGCTTTCCGCCATTCGCCGGTGCAACGCCAGGCGCTCGGACTGTTTGTACTCCTCATCCCAGCCGAGGCCGAGCCATCGCAGGCCTTCAAAGATCGATTGCACGGAGGCTTCGGTGTTGCGCTCGACGTCCGTGTCGTCGAGACGAAGGATCATCGTGCCGCCGTTATGGCGAGCGTAGAGCCAGTTGAAGATAAACGTGCGCGCGCTTCCCACGTGCAGAAACCCGGTAGGAGAGGGGGCAAAGCGTACGCGGGGTCCACCGCGGCCGGAGGCGCTCCGACCGGCTTGCAAGTCAGTCATTTAGGGTAACCAGATTCGATGTTACGGTCCTGTGAAAAGCAGCGTCAAGCCGTGGCCGGGCGCGACAAGTCCTGTAAAGACTTGATTTCACGTGGCAAGACTGCTGTCAACACCGCCAAAATCGGCTCGCATTCACTATTGTTTTGACTCCCAAGCTGTGAAAACATTGCTCAAGCGTCTCCCTGGACCAGGTCCAACGTGAGCCGTTTGAGCTTCCCCCCAAGTTCATGGGCAGTGTCGCCACCATAGTCGCCATTCCAGCCATTCTCAAGCTGGTCCCCGGAATCGTCTCGTTGCTTGTTTTTCTGCTCTTTACTTATTTGTACGAGCAGAGCCGGCAACAGTACTTCCGCGCGTGGCAGATCTCGTGGGGCGCTTATTGCCTGCACTACGGACTCGATTTCTACCCGGGTTATTCCGGCATCGTGTTCCTCGTCGGTTCCTTACTGCTGGTCGCGATGGTGCTGGCAATTTTCGTGTCTACGCGGCTCATTCGTGAACGCTTCCGGCTGCGCTGGTACGACGTCGCTATAGCGGTAACGTGTGCCGGAGTAGCGGTTTGGAGCCTGCGCATGCACATGATCAATGGCAGGTTCCACCCTGACGTCGCGACCTCGTCCCATTTGACTCTGGAATTAGCGCTCGCGTTCGTGCTTGGGTACTCTTCCTTCCGCTTCTATCACTATGCCCATCAGAAGGGCTCTTTGGCTTTCAATCTTCTCGCGATTGCGCTGGCGCTTTGGGCCGTGTTGATGGGTTTTGGACAGTTCCGGACATCGCTGGGCGAGGCATTCGGCGGGCATTTGCTCGGCCCTATTCCGCAGATGTTACTGGGCATTGCCATGGTCATGGTCCTGTTCGAGAACGAGCGGAATGCGGTGCAGGAGAATGCGCTCGCTTTCTCCACTTTGGGGGTTGACCCCACCCGGGTACACGACGCTCGGGAACTTGTGCCCAGCATGTCGAGCATTCTGGAACGGCTGGTGGCGCCCCTGCCCACGCGGCGCGCGATTATCTACATCTCGCAGCAATGGCGATCGATTCTGCCCTGCGTGCAACGCGGATTCTCGCTGGATTTACTGGAAAAACTTCAGAGCCGGGGAGCGGGCGATTACATCTCCGAGTTGGCGTACCGGCGCGGAGGATTTATCACTTTCCGCGATTTATCGGAGCTTGCCGAGCCTCTGCCCGCATTCTCCGCACAGCAGTTTGAACAATTCAAAAAGGTGCTTGCAGATGAGAAAATTCGTCACCTGACTGCCGTGAGTCTGCAAACCCGGGAACACAACTTCGGCGTGATTCTGTTTCCTCACGCTCAGCGAAGCGTATTTGGCTCGTCCAATCTGCGCCTATTGATTGGTCTGGCGCTACAGATCGGGTTGACGTTGGAAAATTACATCGTGATGCACGATGCGCAGCGTCGCACCAAAGAGTACGAGTTGCTCACCGAGATTGGGCAAGCCATCAGCTCTCGCCTCGATCAGGACGAGATTCTGCGGTCCGTGCAAAAAGAACTGGGACAGATTTTCGATACGAGTAACTTCTACATTGCATTTCAAGATGGAGATGACATCCGTTTTGAACTCGAAGTAGAAAATGGAGTTTTCAAGCCGAAACGCACGCGCAAAATGAGCAATGGCCTCACCGAGTACATCATCCGCACCGGCCAACCACTCTTGATCCGCTCCGACCTGGAACAATTCCGCGATCGCCTGGGAGTGAGTTATGCCCCCAAGAACCCTGCTCGATGTTTTTGCGGGGCGCCAATTTTTTCTGGTGGAAAACCGGCGGGAGTCATGGCAGCCCTGAGCGTTGACCGCGAGTTCGTGTTTGAGCAACGCGATCTGGACGTCATGCAAACGGCTGCCGGGCAAGTGTCGGTAGCGGTCGAAAATGCGCGCCTATTTGCTGAAGAGCAGCGGCGCTCCCGCCAGTTCGCGTTCCTCAACAATATTTCGAAAACTGCCATTTCCAGCGAGGACGCCGAGCAGATGCTCGCCGACATCGTCGCTGAAATACAGAAGAACTTCCGCTTCGATCACATCGGTATTGGAATTCTCGACTACGTCACCAAGGAAATAGAGATCAAAGCCGAGGCGGGAGTGACCTCCAAGGCGCTGGGTAAGCGAGTTCCGCTGGGAGTCGGAATTCTCGGGCGCGTCGCACGCACCGGTGAAACTGCCCTGGTACAAAATGCCGGGGAGGGGCATCTGCTGGGTGTCCTGCCCGAATCCCGCGCCGTTCTGTGCATCCCGATCACCTACGGCGAAACCCTGCTGGGAGTGCTGAAC
This sequence comes from Terriglobales bacterium, assembly GCA_035691825.1. Classification (GTDB taxonomy): domain Bacteria; phylum Acidobacteriota; class Terriglobia; order Terriglobales; family Acidobacteriaceae; genus Gp1-AA122. Next base: position 8,086 of record DASSIO010000032.1, read on the forward strand.
GTTGAGAGCCATCACGAGAACGCCTTTGTCCCGCAAGATGTTCTGATTTTGAATACGCTCGCCGACCTGCTCGCCACCGCGCTGCACAACTCGTTCGTCTTCCAAAAACTTCAGCAGCAGTCGATTACGGACGGCCTTACCGGCATCAAGACACGGCGCTTCTTCTGGGAGGCCCTCACTTCGGAATGGCGTCGCGCCTCGCGATCGGGGCGTCCGTTCTCCGTTGTCCTGATTGACCTGGACAAATTCAAGGAAGTGAACGACACCCATGGGCACCTGGAAGGCGACCTGGTGCTGGCGCGAGTGGGACGACTTCTCGAGCAGAAGTGCCGACAGTCCAACGTAGTTGCGCGTTACGGCGGCGATGAGTTCATTATTCTCATGCCCGAAACGGGTGTGGAACAGGCACAGATTCTTGCCGAACGTCTGCGGCTGTGGGTGGCTACCGATCCCATGTTGGCGGAGCATAGAATCACCGGCAGTTTTGGCGTAGCCAGCTTCCCCGTGCACGGTTTTTCTGTGGAAGACATCATTCGCGTCGCGGATGCCGGCATGTATGTTTCCAAGCGTTCAGGCGGCAATCGCGTGTCCACCGCCGAAGACTATGACGACGGAGAAAACGCGGCCGTCCAACGCCAACTCATCTCGGGCTATATTGAGGGCTTTCTGCAGCGCGAGCGGACCGGTCCTGAAGACTTAGAAGAACTGGTCAGCAGCCTGCAGAAGTTTTCCGGAGGTGAGGACTGCAACACCCAGGTTTTGCGGGAAGCGATCGAGGCTCTTGCGCGGGCAGCCGAAAGTCGGGAAGTTCAGTCCAGCGGACATGGCGACCTGGTCGCCCGCTACACCGACATCATCGGCCGCGCGCTAGGCTTACCTCAGGAGGAATTAGCCGACCTGGTTTATGCGGCCCGCGTGCACGATGTTGGCAAGCTGTTTGTCCCCGAGCGAATTCTTAACAAACCCACGCGGCTGACGGATGAAGAGTTTTACCTGACCAAGGTTCACGCTCGCATGGGGGCAGAAATCCTGGGAACCATCCCTGGCGGCGAGCGGATGAGAAAGGCCGTCGAACACCACCACGAGTCTCTCGACGGATCGGGTTACCCAGCCGGGCTGCGGGGCGAGCAAATTCCGCTTTGGGCGCGCATTCTCGGACTCGCCGACGCTTATGTCAACATGACCAGCGATCGTGCTTTCGCACCCGCCAAAAGCCACGAACAGGCGCTCGCGGAATTGGAGTACCTGAGTGGAACTCGATTCGACGGCATGTTGGTCCGGCTGCTTTTGCGCCAGCTCAAAGTCGAGCGCGCCCCCCGATAGTTCTTCAGGCTGCTTGCAAGTTGAAGCCCGAATCTGAAACTATCTCGCCATGAGTGTGAGTCTCTCGCTTGCCGGCAAAGTTGCGCTGATTACCGGAGGTTCTCGCGGCATCGGCGCTGCCGCAGTTCGCCTGTTTACCGCCGCGGGCGCCAAAGTGCTGTTCAATTATCAGAAATCCCAGGCCGAAGCCGAGAAACTGGTCGCGGAGTGTGGCGATTCTGCCTGCTCTGCGGTTGCCTGCGACCTCACCGGGACGGGCAATGCGAAAATGCTAGTCGAAACGGTGGTCCAGCGCTTCGGGCGCCTGGATGTTCTCGTTGCTAATCACGGCATCTGGCCGGCTCAGGACATGCCGATCGAAAAAATGTCGGAAGATCAGTGGCACACAACCGTTTCGGTAAACCTGGACGCCGTTTTCGCGTTGGTCAAACATTCGGTTGCGCAAATGAAGGAGCAACAGCGCAAGGGGTCTGCAGCCGGTCATATCGTGCTGGTCAGCTCTACAGCGGGGCAACGCGGGGAAGCCTTTCACTGCGACTATGCGGCCACCAAGGGAGCGCTGATCAGTATGGTGAAGGGCCTGTCCAGTGAGCTAGCTCGCGAGAAAATCTATGTCAACTGCGTTGCTCCCGGCTGGGTTGACACCGACATGTCTTCTCCCGCCCTGACCGATCCCAATACCCGGAAAGCAATTTTCGCCACTATCCCCATCGGACGCGTCGCCAGTCCTGAGGAGATTGCCGCGCCGATTCTCTTTCTTTGCTCAGACTACGCGGGCTTTATCAGTGGCGAGATCCTGAACGTGAACGGCGGTGCCGTGCTGGTCGGATAGGCACACTTGAATTTCGGGCTGCGTACTTGCGGCCATCCAACCCAAACCAGCTAGAATTGTTACTAAAGCACTGTCGAATGAGACAACTGGCCATCATCATTTTCCTCTCCGGCTGCATGTTCGCCCAGAGCACGTCCCCTGAGCAGAGCAGCGCGCCACCGCCGAGCTCGACGCCGCAGGGCATCCCTGTCGACCAGGCGAACGCCGCGAAAGCCAGGGCCTTGCTCGACCGAATGATTCAGGCTCTCGGCGGGCAGGCATATTTGCAGGCTCAGGACCTCACTCAGCAGGGTCGCGGCTATACCTTTTTTCACGGACAACCGAATAGTGCAGGCACGCTTTTCTGGCGCTTTTACAAATATCCAGACAAGGAGCGGATTGAACTCACGAAGCAGCGAGACGTTGTCTACGTGTACAACGGCGATAAAGGTTACGAAGTCACGTACAAAGGGACCGCGGCCGAGGATCCCAAACTCTTGGCCGAGTACCTGAGGCGTCGTACTCATTCGCTGGACTGGGTTATTCGCAAGTGGCTTAACGAGCCGGGCATTGCGCTCTTCTATGATGGCAGCGCGGTTGCCGCTGAGAAACCCGCCGACCAGGTCACCATTATGCGGCAGGATGACTCGGTCACGATCTATATCGACACCAACACGCATCTCCCACTGAAGAAAAGCTATTCCTGGCGCGATCCGACCGACAAGCTGCGCAACACGGAAGACGAGGTTTACGACAACTATCGGCTGGTGCAGGGAATCATGTCGCCGTTCAGCATCACCCGGTTTCTCAATGGAGATATGAGTAACCAGCGATTTCTGAATTCCGTTTCCTACAATTCGGGACTCAGCGATTCCATGTTTGACGCTTCCATCAGCTACGACCCAAACAAGCTTCCCACCAAGAAGAAACGCTGACACCGCACGGGACTCGCACCGATAACTTCGCGTTCCTGCCGTCGTTTGTAAAAGCATTTGACATTCGCTGCCGCGACCCGCGACACTGCTAGTCCACTTTGGTTGGGGAGCCACTACAGATGAATCGTGTTGCAACGCTGCTGATTGCGCTGTTGGTTACTGCTTCCTTTGCTCAGCAGACTCCGTCATCGACGGCCAGCACTCCGCAGAACTCTAAGCCGATCTACATTCTCGCCGGCCGTCTTTTTGACAGTACCAGCGACAACGTACGCGAAAACATGGTCATCGTCGTTGAGGGCGAGCGCATCAAGAGCATCGCTCCGGCGAACAGCTTCAAGATGCCCGCGGGCGCGGAAGTGGTAAATCTGTCACATTCCACTGTCCTGCCTGGCCTAGTCGATTGCCACGTTCACCTGAGCGCGCGTGCCGACCGCTACAACGAGATCTATCACTTCAAGGACACGCCCTTCACGCACGCGTTCTTTGCCGTGGGGAATGCAAAGAAAACCTTGGATGCGGGCTTCACTAGCGTCCGCGACGTCGGCTCAAAGCCATTCATCGCGGTAGATTTGCGCAATGCGATTAGCGACGGATTCGCCGTCGGCCCACGCATCGTGGCCGCGGGTCCAGCGATCTCAATTACCGGGGGACATGGCGACCTAAATAACTTCTCGCCCCAAACGCAGGTGCTGATGTTTCCGGAAGAGCGCGATTTCCAGATCGCGGACGGCATCGACCAGATTCGTCACGTCGTTCGCGCTCAGGTGAAATATGGCGTGGACGTAATCAAGATCATCGCCACTGGCGGCGTGCTTTCCAAGGGAGACAGCCCTGGCGCTCCTCAATATACCTTCGATGAGCTGAAAGCTGCTGCTGAAGAAGCGCACATGGCTGGCCGCAAGATAGCCGCCCATGCCCATGGAACGCAAGGCATCAAGAATGCCATTTTGGCCGGGATCGACTCCATCGAGCACGCCAGCCTAATCGATGACGAGGGTATCCGGAGCGCCAAGGAGCACGGCACCTATCTCGTCATGGACATCTACAATGACGACTACCTGCTCAACGAAGCTTCCAAATTCGGCTTACCGGTGGAGAATCTCGAAAAAGAAAAAATGGTGGGACGCCTGCAGCGAGAGAACTTCGAAAAGGCAGTCAAAGCGGGGGCCAAGATGGCTTTTGGCACTGATGCCGGAGTTTATCCCCACGGCGACAACGCCCGCCAGTTCTACTACATGGTGAAATTCGGCATGACGCCCGCGCAGGCGATTCACGCCGCCACCTCCAATGCCGCCGATCTCATTGGGCGATCAAAAGACGTCGGTACCATCGAAGCTGGCAAGTACGCTGACATTATCGCGGTCGACGCCGATCCGCTTGCCGACGTGCGTGCCCTCGAGCATGTCAGCTTCGTGATGAAAGGCGGCCACGTCTACAAGGACATGCATACCACTGCCCAAAATTCCGAGTGATGCCGTAAGGATCAGGCGACCTTCACAGGCTCCTCGGCTTGCCGTACCCCGATCCGGGTTCGAATAGCTTCGTACGCATCCTCCGGGATAACCAAGCGCGAAATCAGATCCAGCTTGTTGCGATAAGGCCGGTTCTCGACCACACGTTCAATAAGCGCGTCCGTCAGTCCGATGCCGGACAATTCGGCGTGGCTGGCATCATTCAGGTCGAGAAAGTCGAGAATGTCTGTACCTGTTGCTGCACGATAAGCGCGTTGCGCCCGAGAACTGTACCGCCGAACTGCCAAAACCGCGGCAAAGGTGGCGGCCACTCCGCCGAAAATTATGAAAAGTTTACTCATAAAAAACTCCCCCAGTATGCGGTCCTTGGATGTGGCGAGGCTGTGGACGGATGTCACACGCGAGGCAAATTAAATTCGACACGAGCAGCTATTCTGGCGTGAATTCTTCTGGGTCACGATCTGAGTCACGATAGGAACTCCTGTTTAGCTGGCCTCTATGCTTTCAGCCATGTGCAGCAGTTGGTTGACGGTGTTCCAGTTGCGGCCAGTTCCAGTGGTCTTCAGCATTCTTTCCGCCTTGGGCCAGGAGAGTTTGGGCCGCGCCATTCCGTCCGCGTAGTAAATATAGGCGTGCTTGCCCTCGATTTTCACTTCTTCCGGAGCGATGTCGAGCGCCAGCGTCTGCCGACGGCCATCCGCATCGGGTTCTTTTTCCAGAAACATGACAAGCAGCCTTTTGGGCTCGATATCACGCCGCTTGGCGAATGGGTTTCGCCCGACAACCTCCTTGAGCTCAGACGTGCTGCGTAGGACCACATCAGGACGAAATCCGAAACGCTTCTCGACCGCCTCCTCGATGCGCGTGGCGAGCCGAGGCAGATTTCGTTCCTTGGTTCTAAAGACAACGTTGCCACTCTGCAGGTAAGTTGCTACCTGTTCAAATCCCATTGATTCATAGAGTGAGCGCAGCGCCGGCATAGGAAGCATGTTATGACCGCCTACGTTCACGGCGCGGAGTAGCGAGATGCATACGGGCATAGGTATGGACGTTATTCTACAAAGCCGCCTTTCCGGGGAAGCTCTAGACTACTTGGCCTGTGGTTTAATTGCCGGCGAGGAGCATCGGATGCTTCACATTATACGGCTGGCAGTCGCGATTGCTTTGATCATTTGGGTATTCGCGCAGGTCCGTAAGCCCAGTGGTTGGCTGGGCAGGCGCGTGGTGCGGGCTATGAATGTGGGCCATGCCACCCTACTCACTTGGGCGCTGCAACAGCTAAGTGTACCCAAGTCAGCAGCAATCCTTGATATCGGCTGCGGAGGTGGCGCTGCAGTGCAAAAACTCGCAGCATTGGCTCCGGAAGGCAGGGTCGTTGGAATCGACTATTCAGCTGCAAGCGTCAGCATCTCACGGGAGGTGAATGCGGAGGAGATCGCAGCCGGCCGAGTCCAGATTAAGCATGGTTCTGTAAGTGCATTGCCCTTTCCGGATTGTACGTTTGACATTGTCACGGCGGTGGAAACCCATTATTACTGGCCCGACCTTCCCGCCAACGTGCGCGAGGTTCAAAGAGTCTTAAAGCCCGGCGGCACTTTCGCGTTGATTGCGGAAACGTATCGCGGCGGCCCACTGCGTCTGCTGTATGGCATGGTCATGCCGCTCATCCGCGCTGCTTTTCTGAGCGATCAGGAACACCGGGACCTCTTGACTGAGGCCGGATTTACTGAGGTTGCAACCCAGCACCTGAAAGGGAAGAACTGGATTCTCGCCCTAGGCCGTCGCCCACTCGAAAGCCGAATGTAATACCCAACGCCGGTGCTACGCTCTACTCCGCCTTTCGCTTTTATGAAAGGCGCCTTTAGTGCTGAGTGTGGTCTGGGATTGACAGAGAACTGAGTGTCGCACTTCCGTCATCTTGCAGGCACGCAACTTGTCGCCGAGACTGCCAGTGGGCTAGTTATGCGCACCTTATCGGCAGCTTTTGTCACTATCTTCCTGGTTTTTGCAGCAGCATGTTCGAAAACAGCTCCCTCCCGAATGCCGGCACCGGCGACCGCAAAGATTTCTAACGCGCCTGCCGCACCGGCGCAAAAACAGGTGCTTCCTGTCAGTGTTCCAACCAGCTCACCTTCCAGCACTGCGACACAACAGGCATCCAGCACGCCGGCGAAGCTGCTCAGCACGGAAGAGACTCAAGGGCCTTTTCAAATTGCTGGACAGACTTTCACGTTCGTGAAGCACATGCAGAGTATCGAAGGGTCCAAGTCCGCTGACGACTCCACTGTGGACTGGTGGGAGCTGCGCGACGCGAGCGGCAAGGCTGTGTACCGTCAACAGCATCCGGTCACGGTTGATAACGGAAGAATAGAGGACACGGAAAGTGTTGGCGCGAGAGAGCTCAAAACCAAGTTCGGCCAGGGCATTCTCGTCGATGGTCTGTCATTGCCCTCCGCTCCGGATACCGGCACCTGGGTTCAGGTCTTTGGATTGTTCAACGGGCAGCTTGTTCCCTTTGGACCGCCGATGAGTACAACGGGCGAATTTATTGGCGAGGACGTTGATACCTATGAACCGAGCCGCATCTTCGCCGGACAGCAGCCGCAAACGGTGTCTCGCGACATCCTAAAATTCCGGGTATGGACGGGAAACTTCGACATCATCTACGGCGTGCTGATCGACTGGATACAGGCGAAAGTGCGCCCGGCGTGGTTGTGCTCCAGTATGACTAGCAAGGGCAGGAGCTCCGCCTGTCGCTACAAAGTACAGGCCTCGTCCACTCCGCGGAGTGACATGACCTTTGTTCGTCTGTTCCCGGAAGCCGACGAGGGAGCCACAGCCAAGCACGTCGTCATCAAGCCGGAATCGAAGATTGAGTTTATCGAAGCCCTGGCAGATGTGTCCTGGAGTACAGATCAGAACAACACAAGCTTTGGGGTGGCCGACTCAGACAAGGTTTGGCTACACATTAGAGTCGATGGCACCGACGGGTGGATTTCCGGCGAAGAGGACCTCGAAGCCGTCGGACTGCCACAAGCGGGATGATGAAATCGCGCTTCGCTTCGCGCCGCGCACAGTCGTGAATCAACTTCGAGGAAGGCCGATCCGCCGCACCAGGTCCTGAAATCGGGGATCGTCGCGCAGCGGGTTCAGTCGGGGATCCACCCCGATCCAGGGCATTCAAGTCGATCGCTGGAGATAACCTTGCTCAAGCGAATCCAGTGCCTGCTGCTTCTCTCCAAGTTCGGCATAGGCAGCGCCAACGATAAAGCGGCAGACGTAACGCGTCTTGGCCATATCCAGGGCCTTGCTCAGTAGTTGTTTGGCCTGGCTGCTCTGACCCACGTGCGCGAGTGCTGAAGCCGCGGTCGTAATCACGGAAGGGCTGCTGGCAAAACGAATCGCGTCATCTGCGGCGCGGAGCGTCTGGGCACGATCTCCCATCTGGGCGTCGGCCATCGCGAGCATCGCGTGCGGCAGACCGGCTTGTGGTTCCAGCTCGATAGCCTTTTGAGCCTGCTGGATCGTCTCCGACGTGCGGCCAGAGAAGTAGTAGATCCACAGCGCGTCGTTGCGACTGTCGATCGCAACTGGATCGACAGCATAAGCCTGCTGTACGCGGGATAGCGCCTCTTCAAAGCGCCCCAGAGTCGCGAGGTAAGTAGCGTAACCAAGCTGAGCCTGCGGCAAGCTGGGATTGATTTCGAGAGCCCGCCGATATTCAGTTTCCGCGGCAGGCCAATCCCAGTCGAAAAGCAGGCGCACGTCGCCAAGCAGAACATGCGCACTGGCCAGGTTGGGATCGAGTTGCAGAGCTTGCTGAGCCGCAGCCTTGACTCGCGGCATCACCTCGGTGGGCGAGCTGTAATAAGTGTTCAGCGCCTCGTAGGCCTCGCCCAGGGCAGAATAAAGGCGGGCGTCCCCGGGATTCTTGGATATCGCTTCCTGAAAATGCTCAACTGCTTTGTTGATGCTCTCTCGCGTGCCTTGTCCCAGGTCATGCAGGCCCAGAAGGTATTTGTCATAACTTTCAAAGTTGGTGGCTTGGCTTGAAACGGAGCGGGCAGTCACGGGTAACAACTGAGTAGAAAGCGAATGCGTCACCTTCTCGGCGATCTCTCTCTGGATGTTCAAGATGTCGGTGAGCGGCCGTTCGTAGCTTTCTGCCCAGAGATGCGTCTGTTCGGGCGCGTGAATCAATTGGGCCGTAATTCGCACGCGTCCGCCGCCGCGCCGAACGCTACCCTCGAGCAAATAGCCGACGCCGAGTTCCTGGCCGATTTGTGCAGCCGTCTCTCTACTATTCTTATAACGCGCACTGGAGGTCCGCGCTATAACCCCGAGCTCGGCAGGCTGGAACTGGCCCAGTTGGGCAATCATCTCCTCAGTGAGGCCATCGGCAAAATAGTCTTGCTGCGGGTCGCCGCTCAAGTTTTGAAAGGGAAGGACAGCCAGCATGACCTTGTGCGGAGAAGCTCCACGCAGCGACCGCAGCTGCCGCGATACCAGAATCGCTGTCAGGGCCAGAACCACCGACAAAGCCAGGGGCCAGAACCAGAAATTTCTCCTTTGACCGAAGCTCGCCGGGACTTGCGCATGCGCGTGGGGCTGAGTCACTACCTTCGGTTCACCGGGCTCGGCAGCATCCTCCTGCACCGTGCCGCTGAACCGGTACCCGCGTTTTGGAATGGTCTCGATGTACGGGCGCTCGTCGGCGCTATCGCCCAGGACCTGGCGTAGATTGAAAATACGCCGCGATAGGTTCCCCTCCTCGATGAAAACACCTGGCCAGACTCTCTGCAGCAGTTCTTCCTTCTCTACGATGTGTCCGGCCCGCTCGACCAACACTACAAGGGTTTCCAAGTCCTTCGGCGGGAGGGTGACAGGCTGGCCATCGCGCAGCAACACCCGCTCCTCGGCATCGAGCAAATAGGGACCAAATCGGTATAAGTGCTTCACCTTCAACAGAGCACCTGCCCGAAGAATTTTGGAAGAATTTTTTCAGAAGTTCCCAAAGACATTCCGCGCCCCCAACTGGCAACTTCTGCGGAACAGAGGGGATCGGCGCTACCCTCCGGCCCCGTGGGGAACTGATTCTATCGCATCTGCGCCCGGTTTAGGAGTGAGGCGCCCCTGGATTTAGCAGGTCACATTTCTGAAAAGGAGATTCTGGATATGAAGAACGGACTGCGAATGCGATTTCAATATTCGATGATAGCTCTTCTGCTAGCGGGCGTCTGTCCGGCCGGCGCGCTGGCACAAACTGGCCGTGCCCACACAACTGCACAAGGTCAACAACTAACCGCGGCTCAGGGCCAACTCTTAAAGGTCGTCCGGCAAAATACCGCAAAGTACCAGGACGTCTCTGTGGCCGAAGCCGACGGCTATGGCCTTCTGTTCGGCTGTGTCAGCGGACCGGATTCCGGAGCGATGGGGCTGCATTATGTGAACCTGAACCTGGTGGCTTCCGGAGTAGTCGACGCCACCCGTCCCCAGATCGTGATCTACGAACCAAAACCCAATGGCCAACTGCAACTGATCGGCGCGGACTTTCTGGTGATCGCGAGCGACTGGGACAAGGCTCATCCCGGACAGGGCGCGCCGCAGCTCATGGGCCAGCTCTTCCATTATTTCGAGAGCCCCAATCGCTTCGGCCTGCCCGCCTTCTACACCCTTCACGTGTGGGCATGGAAGCCGAATCCCAACGGCTCATTTGTCAACTGGCACCCCAACGTCTCGTGCCAGTGGTTTGCTGGCCAATAACCACAACTCACCCGGCCACGCACTGGGTCGGGCGGTGTGTAGTCCGGCCGGCCCAGCGGGTGTCACAAACAAGCAGATCAGAGTCATGGGAGATTGTCATGAAACGTGCATTCGGTTTCGCCTATGGGACTTTATGTTACGTGATCTTTCTTGGGGTGTTTTTGCGAGCAGTATGGTTTGTCTGGACCATGGATCGTGTTCCATCAGCTTCCCCGCTGAGCCGCGCGCTTCTGGTTGATGCCGCCCTGCTCGCATCCTTTGCCGTGCAGCATAGTGGTATGGCCCGCCAGGGGTTCAAGCGTGCGTGGACCAGGTTCGTGCCGCCTCTGCTGGAGCGCAGCACCTACGTGCTGATGGCGAGTCTTGTGCTTCTCACCGTGGTCGAATTCTGGCAGCCACTGCCGGGTGTGGTCTGGACGGTTCACAACGCCGCTGCAGTGAAACTATTGCAGGCGCTCTTCTGGTCCGGCTGGTTGTTGCTGCTCACCTGCACCCTGCTAATCGACCACTTCGATCTGTTCGGGCTCAAGCAGGCTTGGAAATATTTGCGAAATGGAAAATACGAGCCGCCAACCTTCCGCACTCCGGGACCCTACCGACTGGTGCGCCATCCGCTGTACCTAGGGTTCCTCATTGCCTTCTGGAGCGCGCCACGCATGACCAGTGGCCATCTGTTCTTCGCGGTGATGTGCACCGGCTACATTCTGCTGGCGATCCAGCTGGAGGAACGCGATTTGATTGCTTTCCACGGCGAGGCCTACCGCACCTATCGCAGCGGCGTTTCGATGCTGGTGCCTCTGCCGGGAAAGAGACTCGAAGCGGCCTCGGAGCCGCGCGAGCTTCCGGAGGGTGTCCGGGACAGTGGGTCGTTGTAATCGATTCTAGCGGGAGCCCGCTGCCGAAATCCTGAGCGCAGCGAAGGATCTGCTCTGGCAAGAAAAGCCGTGCTGAAGACCGAGGACGGAAAACTGACGACTGAACTGGTCGGGACGGGCAGATTTGAACTGCCGACCCCTCGCACCCCAAGCGAGTGCTCTACCAGGCTGAGCCACGTCCCGACGAGAAGAACCGGAGAATCCGGTGGGGTTGACCCTCAAATTCTACACCAGCGGACCGGAAACTGCGGAGCCAAGCAGAGAACAAAACCCTCCTTCGGCCCGCTTCCCGCTGGTTCGATTGAGTCGCACTTGGCTTTAATCAGGGCCGCCTCGAACGCCGGCGTTTTGGCGGCTTTTCTTCCGCCACCGCAAACTGAATTTTCTTCTCCACCGGATCGATGCGATCGACGATCACTCGAATCCGGTCACCGAGGCTAAACGTCTTCCGGCTGCGCTGGCCGATGATCTGCCTCGTGTTCTCGTGATACGTGTAACGGTCATCCGTGAGGGTCGCGAGCGGCACCAGCCCTTCCACGAACAGATCTGTTAGCTCCACAAAAAAACCGAACTTAGTCACGCTGATGATCAGACCGTCAAAATCTTCTCCGACGCGGTCCTGCATGAATTTAACTTTCTTCCACTCCATCAGCTCGCGTTCGGCTTCGTCGGCGCGACGTTCGGCCTGGCTGGACTCTTCTGCGATGTCGTGCAGTTCTTCGAGGCCAAGCGGCCCGGAAAGCGGTTCAACAGCCTCGCGCTGCACAGCATGGTCGCTGCGCTTGGACCAGGGTGATGGGACATTATCCCCTGGGGCGGAAGCCCTCGCTTTATGGGTGCTCGACACGGCACGACTAAAGTCGCGCCCTCCCTCTTTGGCAGCCTTCTCCCTTGAAAGACCTGCACTACCAGCACCGGAAACGTTGCTGTCGGATTCCCGCAACACCTCCTTCAGAATCCGATGCACGATCAGATCCGGATAGCGGCGAATCGGCGACGTGAAATGGGTGTATGTGGACGCGGCCAGTGCGAAGTGGCCAACGTTTTCTTCCGAGTACCGCGCCTGTTTCAGTGAGCGCAGCATCAGAAAGCTGAGGATGCGCTCCTCCGGCTGGCCAGCAATCTTCTGCGTGAGCTTCTGGTACATGCGCGGCGTGATGTGGACCTCTTTCGGAATCTCAACTTCTCGCGCGTGCCGTCCGGTGCCATAGCTGGCCCGGCGGTCGCCTTTCAGTTGCATGCGCTGGATAGGCAAAGCGCCAACGCCGAGCGAATAGCCGAAAGTTGCCGCGATGGTTTCGAAATCGTAAACCCGTTTCGCATCAGGCTTTTCATGGATACGATAGAGTGAGACGATTCGTCTATTCTCCAGATACTGGGCCACGCACTCGTTCGCCGACAGCATGAACTCTTCGATGATCCGGTGGGCAATGTTCCGTTCCGAGCGGGTAATACTCTTCATGAGCCCGTGCTCGTCAAATTCGATGACTGGCTCGGGCAAATCGAAGTCGATCGAGCCTCGGCGCTGGCGCTTGCGGTTGAGGACCTGCTCCAATTCCCTCATTAACGCAAATTGCTCGACCAGATCGGCATAACGCCGCCGCATGCCGACATCCCCTTCCAGACAGAGATTTACGTCGGTGTAGGTCATGCGTTGGGCAGAGCGAATTATCCCTTCGTGGATCTCGTAGCCCACGATCTCACCCTGGTGGTCAATTTCCATGACACAAGACATGACCAGCCGGTCGACATGCGGCCGTAGGCTGCAAATATCAGTGGAAAGCTCCAGCGGGAGCATGGGCACAGCGCGATCGGGAAAGTACACGGACGTGCCGCGCAGCCGCGCTTCCTGGTCGAGTGCCGAACCTTCAGTGACATAGTGACCGACATCGGCGATGTGCACCTGCAGCTCGTAGTTGCCGTTCTCCAGCTTGCGCACGCTTACGGCATCGTCGAAGTCGCGCGCGGTTTCACCGTCAATCGTGACAATCGGCAACTGGCGGTAGTCCCGCCGCTTGTGCAGTTCACCGGCGGTGATGATGGCCTCGACCGCCTGAGCTTCTTCCAGAACTTCTGGGGGAAAGCGGTGTGGCAGGTGGAACTTGCGGATCACAATCTCGACGTCCGCGCCGAAGTCGTCTTCGTAACCGAGTATCTCTATCACACGCCCGCGCGCATTCCGGGTAGCGCTGGGCCAGTCGGTGATCTCGACATCGACGACCACATTCTCCAAATCACTCCAATCACCGCGCCGGGCAACTTCCTCACCGAGGACACGATCCCGCGATCTTCTCGGCTCAGTGCCCTCGCCTGAGCCGCGGGGCTCCTTCTCGGGAAATTCCATTCCGGGCGGAATGATGATGTCCTGCGTGATCTTTTCGTCGATCGGCCGCACATAGTTTTCGCGCCGGCCATAATGAAAAGTGCCGACCACGGTGATATGAGTGCGTCCCACAACTCGCGTGATCCGGCCTTCCGCACGTCCATCCGGCCGCAAGCTGGTCACCTCGACCAGCACGCGGTCGCCCTGCATCGACGCGCCGATCGCAGGAGGTGGAATGAAGACATCTCCGCTCAGATTGGCTTTCAGGCGGGGATCAAGCGAGCTTGCTTCAGGAATGACGAATCCATATCCATCCCGGTGCATGACCAGACGCCCGACCAGCAAGTTCTTGCCTGACGCCGCCTTCGGGATGGCATAGCGATCGGAATCGACCTGCTGCAGTTCGCCCTTGGCTACCAGGCGGCGCAGCAGCTCAGAAAGATGTTTGCGATCGTCGCCATGAACGCCCAACTCGCGCACCAGTTGCTTGAATCCGGCGGCCTGTTTCGGCTGGCGCTCGATTTTCCTGAGGATGGCGGAATCGCTAAGTCTTGCCAACAACCTGACCTGTTCTTCCCAGAGCAGGGAGATACTTCTCGTTCAACACCTGCAAATGATGCAATTCGTGTCCGGCAATGATGTACGCCAGGGCGCGAACGCTCACCTTATTGTTGCTCGCGGTGCCTTGACGGACCCAGGCGTCGGCGTTCAGCTGTCGAAAGAGAAGAACGGTCGCATTGCGGACGGCGGCAAATTCCTCCAGCAATGCTGCAATCGAGATCTCGTTGAAATCCGCGCTCGCCACGTAATCGTCCTGCTCAAAGCCGGGGAGGGGCGTCTGGTCGCCGCGGGCGATACGCAGGGCGCGGTACGACATGATGCGCTCGACGTCGATCATATGTCCGAGCACCTGTTTCACAGTCCATTTATCCGGCGCGTAGCTGTAATTGCCGTGTCCCTCGCTAATCTTGGAAAACGTTGCCGTGGTACGGCTTATCTGCTGGCGTAAGGCGGCCAGGATGTCATCGGTGGTGACCAGGGAAACATATTTGCCGTAATACGGTGCGTATTCGCCGGCTTCTGGCTTGTGCGTGGTTGCTGTGCCTGAGTTCATAAACGCAATTCTCCAAAAAGCTTCCTTCGGACCTGAAAGATATCTTCTCAGCTAATCAGTCCGGGGAGACTCATGTCAACCTGAGGTGTTCCCCTTACATCCGGGTACAAACGACGCAAGACTTGAAGTTCTTACACGCGATCCACGGGCCCGCGCAGGCAAACTTCCGCTCGAATCCGGCGAAAAATCTCGCTAAGACTCAATTTCCACAACATTGTCAGGGAACTCCGGAGTAAAATGCGGTTTGGTCGCGTAAGTGCGGGCCAGACCGTCATTCCATCACAAGGAAAGGATTTTTCAGATTATGTGGAAGCCCACAAATCAACCTACGCCCCCTGCTCGTCCAGGCACTCCCGAGCCGGAGCGGCCTGTCATGTCCAGTCCGACGCCATCGCCGGTAGAGACTCCGGCGTCGCCGCGTCCGGTCAGCACCAGTACCGCCGATCAGGCCACCATCGGCAAGTCGCTGGTCATCAAGGGCGAGGTAACCGGTTCCGAGTCGCTCTACATTGACGGCCGGGTGGAGGGCTCGATCAACCTTTCCGGTAACCGGGTGACGGTGGGTCGTAATGGCGTGGTTTCTGCCAACATCAACGCGCGCGAAATCGTTGTGCTTGGCAAAGTCCGCGGCAACCTGACGGCCAGCGATCGCGTGGACATCCGCAGCGATGGCTCATTGACTGGGGATGTCGTAGCTGCCCGCATCTCGATCGAAGATGGGGCCTTCTTCAAAGGCGGCATCGATATCCGCAAGGCTGGCCAGAAGGCGAATGGCGAGGATGTAAAGCCGGCGGAGAAGTCCGTTCCCGAGCCGGTCGGAGCCACAGCAGCCCGGGCGTAATTGGTTTCGTCGCGAGTCCAGAAGGCGAATATTCCCCAGTGGGAGTGTTCGCCTTTTTTGCTGGGCCTGGGTTACAGCAACAGCGCTACGGTTCGACGCCAGCGCTGAGTTCTTCTGCCTGCCGTTCGGCAACACGCGGATAGGAGGTCTGCTTGCGACGGCGCAGGTCGCGCGGCAGATCGGAGCGTAGCAGCCATAGCCCTACGCCCACGACCGCGCTCCAGGTCACTGTAACCAGCAGCAACTCGATAAGATCAGCCTTGCGGCTGCCCGACAGATGGACCAGCGCGGAGACTCGATAACTGGCGTAACCGGCCACCGCAGCAGTGATGGCCGACTTGCCCAATTCGCCCCACCGTAGATCACCAATGGGTACAAGCTTTCGCCGGTGCAGCAGAATCGCAAGAGCCAACGTGTTAGCGACAATTCCAATATCAGAGGCCAACGCCAGTCCAGTTAGCGAAAAGGCACGAAAGAGCGCCGAATAGACTGGAAAGACGGCAACCGTCAGCGCGGTAGCCGCGATCATAGGCGTCAGCGTATTGCTGGCCGCGTAGAAGGCGCGGGCATAAAGCGCTTGCGCCGACCAGAAGGCCAGTGAAACCGAAAACCAGAAGAAGTAGACCGCAGTCTCTTTTGTGTCGGCGAATCCGAACCGGCCGCGGCGGTAGACAAGATCGATGACCGGCAGGGCAGCCGCCATCATCCAGCTGGCGGCCAGAAATGAAGCAGCACTAACGCGATAAACGGAAGCACTCACGGTTTCGGAAAATTCTTTGACTCTCTTCTCGCTGAAGAGGCGCGCAAAAAAAGGTAGCGACGCTTGCCCCGTTGCCTGCCCGAGCACCGCGATCGGAACAGCGAACAGCCGTTTGGCAAAGTTCAGGCGCGCGATAGCGCCAGTCCCGCTGGGCGCGAAGTGACGAATAATCCAGTCATCCGCGGTGACCAGCGACACCCCGAGCATCAGCGGAATCGATAACCGGACCCATTCACGGAATGCCGGATCCTTGATGTCGAAGGATGGCCGGTATCCGGTTCCGATCTTCGCAGCGCCGATGGCATTGATCAAGAATGGTCCGATGATGCTGCCCGCCAACGCTCCGTAGGCAAGCGACGCAATTCCCACACGCCTGCCGAGCAGTACACCCCCCAGGATGATGAAAACGTTGTAGAGCAACGGACCAAACGCGGGAAACAGGAACAAGCGTTTCGACAGCAGAACTGCTGAGACGATTCCGCCAACGTAAAAGAAGATTTGCGCCGGCAGCAGAACGCGAGTGAGAAACACGCACAAGCGGTACTGCTCGGGAGTGAATCCATGAAACCACCAGCCCACAAATTGCGGCGTGAAGATTTCCGCCGCACCAATGGCGATCACCAGAACCGTCGTCATGACGGTAATCACGGTGGAGAAGGTTCTCTGAGCCTCAGCTTCGCGCTTCTCCGAAAGAAATCGTGTGTAGATGGAAATGAAAGTTATGGAAGCGGTGCCGCCCGCAACGATGTAGTTCAGCCAGTCGGGAAGGGTAAAGGCGTTGACGTAAGCGTCGGTCGCTCCGCCCGCTCCAAAGGCGTACGCGATGTACGCCTCGCGCACGTAGCCGATCACACGCGAAAGCATGACGGCGGTCATCAACAGAAGCGTCGCCGAAAATTCTGTGTGCTGGTGGGACGGCCGGAA
The DNA here is from genome assembly GCA_035691825.1 of Terriglobales bacterium. Classification (GTDB taxonomy): domain Bacteria; phylum Acidobacteriota; class Terriglobia; order Terriglobales; family Acidobacteriaceae; genus Gp1-AA122. The sequence goes on from DASSIO010000032.1 coordinate 25,227, forward strand.
CAGCCGGAGCAAGCGCCTGCCGGTGCTGCGCCTCGCGGCTTGGGTTGAATTTCCGGCGTCTGAATCGGAAGAAATCTGCATCGATGTGGCGATTCTACACGCAAGCTGTTGCATGCCTTACGCTCAGACAAGGTACGCAAGTAATTGTTGGATTTAGTGCGGCTTCAAGGCGAAAGTTCCAGGCACTAATCAGCGCTAAAATCGTCTATTCCCCCAGGAATCCAGCAATGCGCGCCCTGCATGACATTTTCGTCCAGACCTTCCAGACCCTATGGGCCCACAAGCTTCGGTCGTTTCTGACGATGTTCGGAATCGCCTGGGGCGTCGGGTCCTTGCTGTTGCTGGTCGGTCTGGGCGAAGGCTTCCGTTCTGGGAACAAGCGGGAACTCTCAGAATTCGGCGAGAACATTATGTTCATTTTCCCGGGACGAGCCCCGGCGGTGCAGGGCAGCCTCAGCTCGGCGCGGCAGTACCGGCTCACCTACCGGGACTATATCGACATTCGCAAGGAAGCGCCGCACGTGCTGACCGCCTCGCCGGTGCTCTCGCGGGACGACGTTCGCGCGGTCAGTGAATATGCCAGCGCCAATGGGCAAGTGGTTGGGGTCGAACCGCAGTTCAACGGGATCCGTTATTTGCCCCTGAAGCAAGGCCGGTGGCTGAACTCTCAAGACGAAAACCAGCGCCGAAATGTAGTTGTGCTGGGCGACGAAGTGGCCAAGAACCTGTTTCCCGGCAGGCCGGTCGTGGATGCCACCATCTTGTTGAACGGGATCCGATTCCAGGTTGTGGGAGCCATACAACGCGTGGGACGTGGGGATAACAATTCCACCAACATGCGGGCCTACATCCCTTACCGCGTGATGAGCACATTTTTCCCGCTCAAGGGTGAAGAGCAGCGGGATGCGATTTCTTTCATCAATTACCAGCCGAGGGTTGCCACCGAGCACCTGCTTGCGCGCGACGAAGTTCGCAAAGTCGTGGCCCGCAATCACGGATTTGACTATCACGACGAAGACGCCTTTGAAGGTTGGGATACGGTTCAACAGGCCGAGATGATGGGAGCCATCTTCGATGCTATGAACATGTTTCTCGGGTCGGTAGGGATCATCACTCTAGCCCTGGGCGGCATTGGCGTGATCAATATCATGCTGGTCGCAGTCAGCGAGAGGACCCGCGAGATCGGTCTGCGCAAGGCTCTCGGCGCGACGAACCGCGGCATCCTTCTGCAGTTTTTCCTCGAAGGAATTCTTTTGACGCTGACCAGCGGATTGCTTGGGATGCTCGGCGCCGGCGGCCTTATGCTGGCAATGGGCAGAATGCAAGGCCCGGGCGGTTTCGATCCTCCCCGGCTTGTTCCCATGACGGCGATTCTGGCAATCGCTACTCTGACTCTGGCGGGCGTAGCTGCCGGTCTGTATCCCGCCCGCAAGGCAGCTATGCTCGAGCCTGTCGAAGCTTTGAGGCAGGAGTAGCCATGCTCCGCGATGTCTTAAAGGAATCGTACGCGGCCATGCGGCACAATCGCCGGCGCACTGCCTTGACCATGCTCGGTATGGCGTGGGGCATCGCCACGGTTGTCATGCTGCTTGCCTATGGCGACGGTTTCGGGCAAGCGGTAACGAACATATTCGCCAACTTCGGAACCAAGCTGATGATCCTGGTTCCGGGCCGCTCCTCCATGCAGGCGGGAGGACAAAAGGCCGGCGTCCAACTGAAGTTCACCCTTGAGGACATTGATCTGCTCACCACCAATCTCCCGCAGATCATGCATATCACCCCGGAATGCGGTAAGCAGGCGAATATCCAATACGACACCCGCACCTATAGCCTAAATGTCACCGGTAATTATCCCAACGTCATCTCCATTCGCGCCTTGACGGTGGCGGAAGGACGCTTTTACAACCTCGAGGATCAGCTCCAGCGTGCCCGCGTTGCCATCCTCGGCTCGGAAGCCAAAGAGAAACTGTTCTCCGGCCGAAGTGCGCTTCACGAGCGGATTCGCATCGACGGCCTCAGCTTTGAGGTGGTCGGGGTGCTTGAGCCCAAGATGCAAGCCGGGGACGATAACATCAATCGCGTCATTTATGTGCCTTTCACCGCGATGGGCGATCTCAAAGACACGCACTATCTCGACTCGATCTGGTTCAACTATGAGACCACCGAATACCTGAGGCTCGAGCAGGGCGCGCGCATGGTTATGTCCATGCAACACAAATTCAATTCCGCGGACAGGCGCGCTCTGCTGGTATTCAACCTCATGGAGCAGGTTCACCAGTTTGAAATCATCACTCTGGGACTGAAGATTCTGATGGCATTCATCGGCACACTGACTTTGGGCATCGGTGGAGTGGGGTTGATGAACATCATGCTGGTGGCGGTTACGCAACGCACACGAGAAATTGGCGTCGAGAAAGCTCTAGGCGCACGGAGGCGCGACATCGTTCTGCAATTTCTAGCCGAAGCCTTGGCTATTACCCTGATGGGAGGCATTCTCGGCGTGGTTTTGGCTTACACTGTGGCGCTTTCGGTCGGACGTCTGCCAGTCTACAGCCTCATGGCCAAGCACGCCGAAGCCGGGGATATCCGCCTGATTATCCACGTACAAACATTGCTGATCGCCAGCGTGATCCTTGGCGCCGTAGGCCTGGTCAGCGGCATCGTACCTGCCATCCGCGCATCCCGCCTCGACCCCATCGAGGCTCTGCGCTACGAATGACAAAATTGACGGATTGACGAATTGTTGGATTTACGAATTTATCTGCGCCAATATCCGGCACATACAGCAGCCGGCTATTTTAGGAATTCGTAAATCCGTAAATTCGTCAATTCCTAAATCCCCCGAACCTAAAAGCGGAGCCGACGTAAGCTCTACCCGGGTCGGCCCCCATTACTGTGGAAAACCACGTAACACATTGGTAACTTTGTGCCCGCGGCGAACTGGGTCAAAATCTGTCAATTCCATCGTGAGACGAGCCACCGATACCGGCAGTACTCCTGGGAGGCGTTACTCGCGGTACGTTCTCGATACGCGAGTCACTCTACGTGTGTTTCGCAATGACGGAGTCCATGTCCTGTGGGGGCGGAGCGCGGACCTCAGCGAGAACGGCATTGCCGCCACCATCTCTGGCGAGCTATTCGAGGGCGAGGTCGTCACTCTGAGCTTCTCTCTGGACCCCGGTGCCGCTCCGCTGGAGATGAGGGCGTCGGTACGATTCCGGCGCGGCTTCTTTTGCGGATTTGAATTTCTGATATTGACGGACGAGCAGCGCGCCCAGATTAAGCGCGCCTGCGGATTCCTCGTCGCAGCTTCCAGCGGATCTTAGCTGCCTACGCCCAGTGAATCCGGGCTATCCACGCGAGAAAAAGCAGAATGGATACTCCAATCGCGGCACAGCTGTGCCAACGCACCACACGGTAGCTGGCGAACCACGGAAACATCAACACTTCATACACCGGCTTTACTTTTTCTGGCCACAGCAGGCCGGCAATACCCACCATCAGGCATAGCTGCACAACCAGCGGGAAACCGAGTATCTGCATAACCGCTCCGACGAAGCATGTAGGGATTGTTGCTTTGATAGTGCCTCGACTCAACGGCGCGCGTCAAGAAGAACCCACAGGGGCTAGCACGAGAGTGCATTCGAGGGGAGACATTCGCCATCAGCTTCTGTTTCTGTTGCACCTAAGTAAAACGCTGTAGAACCAAGAACAGCACTTCCTGCCCTGATGCTGCCGTCTCAGAATGAAGAACAACCTTTGCGATGCGCCACGATTATGAATGTCTCAGGAGCGTGCCATGGCCGCCCGTAAGGTGATTCTCTACTTTGACGACCAGAATGATGCGCTTCGCTTCGCGCTGGCGGCAGGATCAGTGATGGCCGGCGAAAGCGAGTCCCAAACCACCAAGCAACTCCTGCAGGAGATGCAGCGCGCCAGCAGGGTTAAGCTCGGCGATCCTTTTATTCCTGCAAGCACCAAAGCCGTAGCCGAAACAACCAGTGTCTCCTGAACCTGCGTCAGCCTTACTTAGCGATAGCCATGGATGTAGCGGCCGTGAGAACGCTCACGGGTGCCTGCTTTATTCCGGTCAACACTCCACTGCTCGGGTCGATGCTGAAGCCGGAAATCGTCTTCGCGCTCTGATTTCCCACAAACAAAAATTTTCCAGTCGTATCTGCAACTACAAAAGACGGGCCAGTCCCGGCCGCGAACGGTGATCCCTTAACCGCCGCAGGCACTCCGTTCGCGCTATTGATCGTGTATGCCGACACGTTGTTGGAACCGAGATTGGCCACGTAGAGGAATTTACCCGAAGGATCAAGCGTCGCGGCCGAGGGGTTCGTCCCTGCCCCGAAAATCGTCCCTGGAACATAGGTGACTGAGCCGGCCGCAGCGATTGCAAATCCGACAAATGTCGTGCCGGCGATATTCGTCGTGTAGAGAAAATGGCCGGAAGGATCGATCGCGACGGAAGAAGGATTCGGTCCGGCGCCGACGGGAAAACCTGGCATTGGTGTCAGCGCACCCGCATTAATACTGAAACCCAGCAGCGCCGAATCATTCGCGTCGGCGGCGTAGAGAAACTTTCCCGAAGGCGCAACTGCCAAGGCCAGGGGATTGGGTGCTGCGAACGGCGATCCTGCCACTTCCTGCAGTGCGCCTGAGGTCCCATTAATTCCGTAAGCGGAAATTGTGTTCGACACCGAATTTGCTGCGAAAAGGAACGATCCGTTGGAATCAATTGCCAAAGCCACAGGGCTGATGCCGGTTTTCACGCGCGGCAATGCTTCGCTCAGCGCGCCTCCAGTACCGACTGTGAACACGGAAATGTCGTTTTCCGCCGCATTGGCCACATAGACGAACTTGTTAGACGGATGCAACACGATAGAGACCGGTGATGGTCCGGTTTTGAAGGGCGACGTTGAAATTTGCGTGAGCGCGCCCGAAACGTTATCGACGTTAAATCCGACAATCTGATTCACGCTGGTCAGGGTCACATACGCGAGATGGTTGGGGTGAGAACTGCTGCCGCAGCCGATTCCTGCGGCCATCCAAGCCAGGACTACAAACAAACCGACGCGCTTAACCATTCCTCGGTGCTCCTATGCACGGACGTGGCCGTGCAAAACGCATTTCGCCCCAAGCTTATTGTTATGTGTTCAACCTGAACGGAAATCGCTACCCCGTAGTATACGGGAGCAGAGGGTACTGGCGGTCAAACCTGTTCCTGCCGCGTGTGCCTTGTGAGCTGGAAAGAGAATGAATGGGTGCGCGATTCGATCGGCTGGCTGCTCAATGGCGCGCTGACAAAATACCGAGGATTTCCCTCAACCCCTGGCGGATGTGAGCGACCTCGGCCGCCCTTTGCCTGGGAAAGGGAAGCGGCTGCTGATTTTTTACCTCATGGGCTTCCACTCGTAGTTGCTGGCGAGCCCCGGCGATGGTGAATCCCTCTTCATAGAGGAGGCGCTTGATCTTGAGCAGGCTTTCCACGTCTTTGCGCCGGTACATACGCTGGCCGGTACTGCTCTTCACCGGACGCAATTGAGGAAACTCTGTCTCCCAAAATCGAAGCACGTAGGCGGGCAAGTGGCAAAGGTCGGCAACCTCACCAATCCGAAAGTAGAGTTTTTCCGGAATAATGACTTCGCCGCTCTTGCGGGCTTTTCGTGCAGCTTTTTTCTTTGTACTCATGCGTTTCAGGAGCGGCGCGCCGCCTGGAGATCACTCACACAGGGTTAATAGCACGACCGGGAGCCGCGCACAACCTGAAAGTTGGAGGACTCTTGGCCAGGAAGACCGGGCAGGCGAGCATGAACTGGCTAGAATGGAAAAGCCTCCGCAGAGGTGCTTCTCCGTGGAGGCCGCAAACTCGGCCATGCGAGTTTCTCTCGCAGGGTTAGTGTTTCTTTTTCTTCTTCGCCGCTTTCTTCTTTGCTGGCATGTTTCCTCCGTGAACAATTTCCCTTGAAAGGGTGTACAGTTCGGGCCCGTTTTTCTGTTGAATGCCCATTTGTTGCATGGGCATCACTGCTAGCCCAAGATATTGGGGTGAGTTGAAGAAAATGTCAATGTCTTTTTGAATACATCCCGGGCACGTGCTTTTGCGAAATGCTGCCGTCGGCTGCTGCCGCCGGGCAGCTTGCGGAATAAGCAGTACCTTGGCTTTGGACTCTTCAGACCAAAAAGCGTTCGGGCAGCGATCTTCTCGGAGTAATCAAAACAAAAGGACGGGCACGATAGCCCGTCCCACAAAACCACACCAGTCACGGCCTGCTTGTTCAGACTTTCTTACGACGCGCCCGTCGTGGCCGCAGGCTGTTGCATGCCCATGGTGGTCGCGGCGGCTGCTTCGTTCAAGATCCGATGATGGATCGTGAACAGCGCCAGCTCCAGCCGGTCCGAAACACCGATCTTGTCGTACACGTTGCGCAGATAATTCTTGATGACCTGTTCCGTCGTGCCCAGCTGGGAAGCAATCTCTTTGTTCTTGTAACCCTGCACGATCAACGCAACGATGCGCAGCTCTTTTGCGGTCAGGCGATCGCGGACACGCAGACCGACCATATCGTTCTCAGTGAGCTCGCTTGGCACGGCAATATCCTGCACCCAGTTTTCGCCGCGCGCGACTTTGCGAACGCAATCCACCAGTGCGGAACTGGTTACGTTGCGATACACGACGCCATTCGCGCCGGCATTCATATAGCGCTGGGCGCTCTCGCCGGTATCAGCGAGCACGACGACTTTAGTTCTTGCCTTGGCGGCTGCCTGCACAATGGCATTAAAGTCGGAATGGAATCCGCCCGCCACTACCAGCACGGCGGCACGGAATTTGTCGAGCGCCATCATCATCTGCTCAGGCGTTTGGGCCTGGGCCACGATGCGCATCTCGTCTTCGACCGCGAGAACTTTGGCAATTCCCGCACGAAAAATCGCTTGATTGTCAGC